>NZ_VILA01000002.1:85334-129790 GCF_009712025.1 Dolichospermum sp. UHCC 0406 | reverse complement strand
CCCTACCTCCCCCACTCATTCACTAGGTTGTAGCTGATTAGGTGTTTTTTTCAAGCTAATACTTGCTGCACCTACCGTAACCAAGATAACTCCGATCACTTGGGCAATATTTAGGGATTCTTGTAGCATTACCCCAGCAAAAATTACGGTTAAAATTGGGACTGTAGCTCCAATTAAAGAGGATACAGGAGTGCCTAGGTTACGAATGCCAAAATTATTGAATAAGTAACCGCACAAAGTCAAGACACCTAATATAAAAGCACTTAACACCAATTCCAGGATATTCGATGAGCTAATTGCTAAACCTAAATTACTGGGTAAAGGGATGATTAAGCAAATAAAACTTAATAACAACATGGTAGTGAAGTTAATTGAAGTCAAAGATACTGGATGTAGTTTGAGTTTAGTAGCGCATATTCTCGTCAGAATAACATAAATTGCAAATGCTATCCCGGACAGAATGGCCGTGGTGCTTCCTAGTGAGGTATTATTCACCCCTACAGACTGACTGCCTAAAACTAATAATTCACCACAAAAAATTGCTGCCATTGCCCCTGTTACCATTAAACTGGGACGTTCCTGAAATAGAACCCAGGATAGGAAGACACTCATAACTGGATAGATAAAGAAGAGGGCGATCGCTATTCCTGTTGTGACTTCACCGATAGCAATGTAAATAAATACCTGGGATAAAAATAATAAACAACCGCTAATTACTGACAAAAACAAGGACTGTTTAGTTTTGTTCTGAACAGGGGTTGCATTTGCCCGTAATGAAGCAAATAAATTTTCTAGCTCTTGCCAAATAGGAGGATGTAATATCGGCGATAAAAGTAACATTAATGGTACAACCACTAATAAACGTAGCATCAAAATTAAGAAAATATTCCCCAATGTGGGAAAGATTAACTGTTGGGTTGGCAATCCGCCCAAGGGGTTAGAAGCTGTAAAGAAAATTGCTTTAATTGCTACATTATAAAGAGACGAAACCACTGTAGACAAACAGATCAAGAGGAAACCTATTTGCAACTGTGACCAGTTGGGAGAGGTGCGGGATCTTTGTTGTCTAGGAGTTTCTGGTTGTCTAGGAGTTGCTGGTTGCTGAGGAGTTGCTGGTTGTTTAGGCGTTGTTTTTTGTTTAGATGTTGTTTCGCGCCTTAATTTTGGTGTTGGCGGTCGTCCTGTTGATAAATTAGGAGTTAAAACAGAAACTGGTTCAGGTTTTGTCTCTCCTAATGTTGGTGCTGTTAATACTTTAGAAGTCAAAACAGCACTAAGTTCAGAGTTTTTGTCTTCCAGTGATGTATCTGGATTTACGAAAGAACTGAGTTCAGGGCTTTGATTTTCCGGTATTGCTGGTAAATCTGGATTTACGAAAGAACTGAGTTCAGGGCTTTGATTTTCTGGTATTGCTGGTAAATCTGGATTTACGAAAGAACTGGGTTCGGGGCTTTTCTCTGTTGGTGAAGATAATATAACCGCATTGGCTGCTGATGTAGAATCACCCTGTGGGGATTGGTGAGGAATTAAAGTAACTGGTTCGACAATGATTTTTTGTGAGGATTTTTCCCCATTTCCATTTTGATGAGTTATGGCTTCACCACGCAGACTATCAGCTAGTTGTAAAACTGTGGGTGGGCCCCCTGTTATTACCTTGAGAGAGTTTGCATCTCGATTTTTTTCTACTTCACTGCGGAGACGATTTACAAATTCTGCTAATATTGCTTCCCCTTGCTGTTGTTGGCTATACATCCGTGACAACTGTTGGGAAAGATCACCTTGATAGTTTTTGAGTTCTTGTAATAGGGAATTAAAGGCAATAGTGACGTTATCATCCAGACTGTCTAGCATATTAGTGACATTCTGTCCGATTTCATTAACTGTATTATTATTTATTTGAGCATTTTGCAACGTGACTAGATCAGAGGGATTATATTCTACGGCTTGAGTAGCTAAAGTTTTTAGTGAGGATTGTAATTGGGAAGATATGTGTTTGGCTAAAACTTCTGCTAATTGACGGATTAATACTTGCTGTTCCGTAATTTGCCGTGATTGTTGTAACTGTTCTTTTTCCTCAATTAACTTTTGAATATCGGTAGATAGTCTGGTTTTTTCAATTTCTAAGCGTTTTACGTCTTCCTGTAACGACCTCAATAGATTTTGTTGAAGATTTTCTAAATCCTCAACTACATCCCATAGGGCATTTTCTGCGGCTCTGGATAGCTCACCTCTAATGCGTGGGTTTTCTGGTCGCTTCTCAAATCGCCCCATCAGTTTCTAGCCTCTAACACCTTGATGATTAAGTTGCTGCCCCGGATACCAGACCAACATCTGTATTAAGTTTCCTTGAGAAAAGACAGGAAACTGAACAATTTCACTGAACTTATAAATTTAATTAACTTATTACAAGATTATTATCTATCATTTTTTTCAGGAATGATAGTGATGAAAGTCTTACAAATGAATACCTAACTACAAGCATCAAATCAGTGCGGAATACCTATTGATTGATAGTTGCCATTGATTTTGCCTTTGGAACGAGGGGTCAGCCTATGGCCTTAACATAAGTCTTGTTGTTCTCGAAGAGCAAAAAGCTGTTAACTGGGTAGGAAGCCTATACTTACCCGCAAGGGAAGTGTAGGTAGTTCACTGCCAGAAAATTGCCATGAGGGTAAAAATAGTGGCACTCAGGGCGGCACTGATGGGGACTGTAATTAACCAGGCCGCAGCGATATTTTGGATAGTAGCAAATTTTATTGATTTAATGTTCTGTACCAGTCCAATACCCACAACTCCACCGACAAGGGCGTGGGAGGTGGAAACGGGTAAACCTAAGCGGGAAGCTATTAAGATGGTGATGGCTGTGGCCAGTTCGGCACAAAATCCGTTACTAGGTTCTAAGGAAATAATATTTTCGCCGATGGTAGCGATAACTTTTTTACCCCAAACTGCTAAACCTGCGACAATCCCCATCGCACCGAGAACTAGAATCCAGAGGGGAATGGTGAGTTGATCACTGGGGACTTTACCTTGTTGATTAATGTAGGAAATTACTGCTAGGGGGGCGATCGCATTACCAACATCATTAGAACCATGAGCAAAGGCCACGAAACAAGCACTCAAAACTTGAAATTTGGCAAATAAACCTTGAATTTTATTGTCAATTTGACTATTTGCCAATTGTCGCCAACTGATCAAAGTCAAGCTAATTGCAGCCATTCCACCGATGAATAGGGTGATGTCATGGGGGGGAATATTCAATTTTCCCTCTGTGAGTAAGAACTGACTCAGAGGTTGAGTGATTGTGGGGAGAACGATAATGCCAAATACACTCAATAGCAATGTACTTAACCAGGGAATCCATTCCTGTAACTGGGATAGGGGCTGGGGTTGGTTAAAAATCCAATGTTGAATCAGACTATAAAACCCAGCGGCGATCGCGCCACTAATTATTGGTGTTAAAATCCAGCCAATGGTAATTAAACCAATGGATGACCAATCTATTGCTTCTATTCCTAAAGCTACCCAACTAAAGCCAGCGATCGCTCCCACAATGGCATGAGACGAAGACACAGGTAAACCCCTAGCTGTAGCAATTTGTAGCCAGATCCCAGCCGTTAGCAGTACCGCTATCATTCCCATCACTAAAGTTTGTGGTGTCGTCACAAATAAGGCTGGATTAGCGATTTTCGTGCCAAGGGTAGATGTTACCTCTTGTCCAAACAAGACAGCACCCAGAAACTCTAACACCCCAGCAATAATGATTGCCTGTTTGAGCGTAATAGCCCCAGAACCCACAGAAGTTCCCATCGCATTAGCAACATCATTTGCACCCAAATTCCAGGCGACATAGAAGACTAAAAGAGCGACTATCGCAGTTTGCAGTTCCATAAAATAAACCATTCACACCTGTTAACAGGTAAAAATTGTCATGAATGATTTACATTTTCCATTTTTTTGGCTATAAAAATCTGGACGAGCTATAAAACTCGACACACTCAACAAAACTTAATTTTATCTATGTTTGATATTTTCACAAAATTAAGCTACCAAGCTCTGCAATCAGGGAAGAATTACTTTGCTTTTGCTCACAAAACCGTAAGTTCACAGATCAAAAACCTAATTTATCCATCACTTCAGCCCAATATCAGTCCTTTATCCCCGAAATTGCTCACACAACTTCAAGACAATATGAACCAGTTATTGGCAAGAGACTGGGAAGATAGTCAAGCAGGTGTGTATCCCCAAAATTTATTATTTGATAATTCTTGGGACGATTTCTTCCGTTACTATCCATTAATATGCTTAGACTTACCAAACATCTGGGAACGCATTAAAAACCGAAAATATCAAGAATTTTCTCAAGAAATAGCCACAGACAACTATCCCAGCTACTATTTACAAAACTTCCATTACCAAACAAATGGCTATTTGAGTGAACTGTCCGCCAATTTATATGACTTACAGGTGGAAATTCTGTTTGGTGGCTCAACTGATGCCATGAGAAGACGCATCCTCTGTCCTCTCAAATCCCAACTAACAGCATTTGACCATATTCCCCAAGAACAACTCCGAGTCATAGATATTGCTTGTGGTACTGGACGAACACTGAAGTTAATCAGAGCAGCTTTACCCGACGTATCTTTATTTGGTATAGATTTATCCTCAGCCTATTTGCGGAAAGCCAACGAACTATTATCCCAAATTCCTGGAGAATTACCGCAACTCGTGCAAGGAAATGTCGAAGAGTTGCCTTATCGAGATAATTATTTTCATGGCACAACTTGTGTTTTTCTGTTTCATGAGTTACCAGCGGCAGTTCGTCAAACTGTAATTGAAGAGTGTTTTCGGGTCACAAAACCAGGAGGCGTTTTTATCATCTGTGATTCCATTCAAGAAAATGATCTACCGGAGATGGAATTAGTTGTCAAAAACTTCTCAGAGACTTTTCATGAACCTTATTACAATCATTACGTTACAGATAACCTGGTAGAGCGGTTAGAAAAAGCTGGATTTGAGCAAATAGAAACCCAAGTTCACTTCGTCAGTAAATATTGGATTGCTCACAAACCAAGTCACTAGAAATTCAGTATTCACAATGAAGGTTGATAACTAAGAAAAGTTTTCTTTTTCCTCACTTCCGGTAATTGTTCCCACCTACTAACGCCCAATGTGTACCGGGCGCGATTACCACAGGTGAGATTGGTACGTGTATTAGTGAATTGGTCACCAATACACGCCAAGGTTTGAGTAATTACCGGATGTTTTGATGAAATATTGAACAATTTTCGAGAGATGAAGTGCTGTAACTGTCTATGTTTTTAGCAGAGAAATTGCAATACTGATAGCTTGCGTGACGACGCAGTAGCCGTGGGACTGATCAAAGATATAGTGCTTGTAACTATCTATATCTGGTGTCAGTGAAAGGGAAATTTACAAACGATAGAATCAAACAAGTGTAGTGCTGTAACTGTCTATATCGTTTCGATTCAAGAAGTGGTATGCAGGATTTAAAAGATCCAATAATCCGGTAATATCATTTCTGGGTTGGCAGGTTTTACGCTTTGACGCTTCCATAACAGAACTGAAATTGCCAACTTATCCATCTAATCCTCTACGACCACTACCTCGGTGAGGATTGGGCTTTTCGGGTTGGTTGGGGCTAGGTTTGGAGTTATCAGCCAGGTTGAAACTCTGGTTTAACACCAAAGGTGAAAGCTGGTAATCGGACTTAGCCATTGACAGAGCGGAAAAACGAGTCTGTACTGCTTCGCAGTTAAAAGCTAAGGAGCCAAGGACCAGACTCGATACTAAAAGTGAAATGGCAGCACGCATAGTAGATGTCTATTTTAGAACTCTCTACTTCACTAATACTTAACTTTTATATGTCTGTCCGGAAAATTCGGGAAAAAGTATTGTAGTTTACTGAATAAATGTTCATTTTATACTTCTTCAAGATGCTCAACAAGTAACCAATTTCCAGAGAAATTTGGTCGCCCCCAAATCTTGAGTATTTTTTCTGGGGTCAAAGCTTGCAGTTGTTGGTCTATATCAGATTTCAACGTCACAAGCTGCCAATTTGTTGTAGTTAAATTGGTGTCATTTGTAATATTAAATTGGTAATTTTGCTCACCCAGTCGTCGGAATTTGCCTGTAAAGCAGTCGAGATCTAATTTATTATCTTCATCGACTAAAATACAAGGACAGTTACCATCGGCAGGATAAGCTTCTGGGTGGTCTAAATAATAAGTTTGCCAGTACAACCAATCGGGATGATTAGTTAATAAGTTAAACAAGGGAACAATTGGGCTAGGTGCATCGTCGTCTGTCAATAATGCAGCCTGCAAACTCTTCACTGGTAAATCCCTGGGTTGACATTCTAGCACAATACAAAGAGAAGCTGCCATACCTGCCGCTTGTCCAATTCCCATGACTATTGGTTGAAGTCTAGTAGCGCCGTTAGCGATGTGGGAAACGGAAATGTTTTTTTCACAAACTAGCAAACCATCTGTAGTAGCAGGAACCAGGGCGCGATAGGGGATAGTGAAGGGTGTTCCTGTCCATCTTCCACCCCAGCGGATAGATTTAGGTTGCAGTGAGAACTCTACACCAGGATAATGGTGATCGTTGGCATAGTTACCAACAGCGATAGCATCAGAAAATGGTAATGCGGTATTACTGTTGGCTAAAGGCAAAATATCCTGTTCACAAACGGTAGTTAAGCCTACTAGACGGCGACTTTCCCGATAATAGGGATGGAGGGCAAAGGCGGAGTTAGGATGGGGAAACAGGTTTTCTGCTAATCCGTAACGCCTACCAAACTGGGTTTGAATGAAATGGGCAAAATTCTGACTGTGCCAATAACATTCTTGCACAAATTCGCGCTTTTTCACTGAGTCTAGCAACCGATTGGCATTTTGGCAGTAATCGTTGCCCGCAATAGGCCAGTTAATCATAAATCGATCTGCTGGTAAGCGTCCATAGTTCAAAAATTTTTCTGGACTATAGTTATCCCAAGCTCCTGTAAACTGAGATGGATCATAGTTAGGGGCTGGAAGAATTGCTGGGGCGGTATTTTCGCCAAAGTCTTCCATGACTACTACCCAGGTTGGTGCTTGGACTGGATAAGTTTGGGTCAGGGAGTTAAAATTTGTTGGGGCGCTGGGTTCTCTCCATTCTGACTGTAATTCCCAACCCCAACGGTAAGGTATTTCTCCTAATGCTAATAAGTCTCCTAATTCTGTGCCGTCAAGGATAATTTTGGCGTTGACGGTGAAATCTGCAAAGCGGACACCTGTGATACAGTCTTGGGTTCGCAACACTGCTAATGGCACTTGTCCCGAAATCCACTGAAGATTCGGTAATTCTCGCACCCAGTCGGCAAATATTTCTGCACCTATCCGCGGATCATAACTGAAAAAGCTGACCCAACTATGATCTAATCCCCCTGGTTGTCTACGTTGCAATTCTTGTAAAAAAGCTCCCCATAAACCTGTTTGCAATGCTTGTAATTCGTTTCCGTCTGGTGCAGATACACCGGCAGAGGTTAGCATTCCTCCTAACCAGGGAAATTCACTCACAAGGATTGTTTTTACACCTCGTCGTGCTGCTTGGATAGCAGCCGCTGTTCCACCTGTGCCTCCACCAACTACTAGGACATCTGTTGTATAGGTTTGATTCATAATATTAAGTCAATTGGTTATTGGGTATGAGGAGACGTTTATCACAGATCATCCGGTTGTGATTCAGTATTAATTCTTGCTTTGCTGGTGTATATTATTCAATATTGAATTTAGATAATTTATGAATAATATCTTGCGAATAGGGACTTTGCTGAGAGAACGTTACAAAATTATCGATCTTTTATCTCATCATACTGGTTTTGGCATTACCTATAAAGTTAAAGACTCTAATCATCCAAA
The DNA here is from genome assembly GCF_009712025.1 of Dolichospermum sp. UHCC 0406. Taxonomy (NCBI): domain Bacteria; kingdom Bacillati; phylum Cyanobacteriota; class Cyanophyceae; order Nostocales; family Aphanizomenonaceae; genus Dolichospermum; species Dolichospermum sp. UHCC 0406. The sequence goes on along the minus strand of NZ_VILA01000002.1, from coordinate 121,868 downwards.
TCAACCAATTCGGATTTTAAAACAACTCAAAAAACCTACTGCATCTAAATTAGATATTGAAAACTTATCTATTTTACAACAGCAAGAAATATTAAATCAATATTGGCAAGAATATTTAAGGCTGTTCAGAATAGAAACGCAAGCATTAGGTAAACTTGGTGAGAAACATGAACAAATTCCCACAATTTATGAACGATTTTCAGAAGGTGGAGAAGAATTTTATGTACAAGAATATATTGAAGGAAATTCTTTAAGTCAAGACGTCAGACAAAATCAAAGATTATCAGAAGAAAAGACGATATCTTTATTAATTGAGATTCTAGAAGTCTTCGAGTACATTCAAAATAATCCTGGTTATGCAATTATTCATCGAGACATCAAACCAGATAATATTATTCGCAGAAGTAGTGATAATAAATTAGTTATCATTGATTTCGGTTTAGCGAAAGAAGTAACCGTTCCGGGAATAAAAGTAGGTTCAGTTATGGGAGGAACAAAAGGATATATTGCACCAGAAATATTATTGGGAATAGTATCTTTTGCTAGTGATATTTATTCTATTGGTATGATTGGAGTCTTTGCTATCACGGGAGAAGATCCCAGTTATACACCTTTACTAGCTGAAAATTGGCGAACAAAAGCAAATGTACGTCCTGAATTTGCTGATATTTTAAATAAAATGATTTGTGAGGATTATACAAAACGCTTTCAAACCGCCAAAGAAGCCTTACAAGCATTAATGGGAAATCAAGCACCCCCACCTCCAGCACCTCCAATTCCCTGGAAATTAATTCTTGGCACTATTTCAGGAATCATCCTGATTATTAGTGTAGTTATGGCTGTTATGTCCATATTACCCAAATCTAATGATCAACTAATAGCTGATGGTAAAGCCAAATCAGGACAACTAACATCATCAGATCAAAAAGAGTTATCCAATAATAAAACTTATGATGTTTATACTTTTAAAAGTGATCAAAGACAATATTTAACAGTGCAAATAATCAGCAATGATTTTCAACCACAACTCACGATGATGAAACCAGATGATAAATACTTTAATCCTGTATCTAATGTAGGAACAAAAGATAATGATTTCACCGCTTCTATTATGGTAGAAACGGGTACTTATCAATTTAAAATTACATCAACAAAAGCAGCAAGTGGTAATTATGTAATTAAAGCTTGGGTGACAGATAGGTAATTAGTGATAAAATCCCCATATTCATCCTGTACATCCTTAAATCCTGGACATCCTGATTCAGACAATAAAGATAATAATCCAGCACAAAGACAATCCCAATTATGAAAAGTTATCAGTGGCTATTATTTCCAAGTATACTCATTTTAAACCTCACATTCACAGCGTGTCAAAAATCTGAAAAGGTTGTTTTCTCCTGTGAAACAGACGGTAATGGAGAACCTGTTGCTAAGGTTAAATACCAAGACAAAACGCGAGATTTAATAGAGTGGAAACGCACGAATTTTGTAAAAGCTGGTTTTCCTCCTCAACGAAGATGTCAGGAAGTAACACCAAAATTACAAACTGCTTATGATAATGGAAGTTTGAAAGATTTAACTTGGGGTTATTCTGAAGCTGAAAATGACCCTCGCAAACTCTTAAAGTCTTTATGCACCAGCACAGGCAAAGATTGTCATACTTTGATTTTAACATTATTAGATACAGATGATGCTGATGTGGAATTAAAATCTTTTACTGCGGTGTTAAATGGTGATGCCTCCAAAGCGTATCTAACTTCTTCTTGTGCAGTAAAACCTCGTAGTAATTTAACTTGTACTGTTGATATATTCAAAGTGTTTAATAAATAAAGATAGGAACAAAGCCAATAAAGCCAATAAAGCCAGGGAATAAATTCCCTGTCTCAAAGCTAAAGTCGGTTAAAACCGACTGAATGGAAGGATTTTTTGGATTTTTTAGTCCGTTTTAACGGACTTGCGCTATTAGACTGGGAATTCATTCCCAGGCGGGTTATGAAGCAAATCGAAAATTAGCCAATAACCAAATTATCAAATACCAATGGAAGAATTTTTTAGTCCGTTTTAACGGACTTTCGCTATTAGACGGGGAATTGATTCCCCGACGGGTTATGAAACAAACGGAAAATTAACCAACAACAAAATTACCAAATACCAGGATTACCATCTATGAAATTACACAAATTATCCCATTTATTATTATTCTTTGTTCTCCTATTTCCCGCTTCTCCTATTATTATCAATGGTTGTAATTCTTCCTTGTTCGCACGCAAACCAGGGACTTTATCAGAATCAGAATTAAAAGATGTCTTAAAAGAAATTACTGTAAAAGTCCTAGTTGATGATAAAGAAGCAGCTTCAGGAACTATTATTAAAAAACAAAACGGCTTTTATACTGTTCTCACTAATTATCATGTGATAGAAAATGCTAAATCTGTGAAAGTTGTCACTCCAGATAATCAAATTTATCCCGTTGAATTTTCTAAGGTAGATAGACAAGATAATAAAAAAGATGATTTATATGATTTAGCTAAATTGACTTTTAGCAGTGAAACCACTTATTTAGTTGCTGGTTTAGGGGAAGAGAATATTAAACCAGGAGAAAAGGTTTTTGCTGGAGGATATGTTAAAGGTAATTTGCAAACTACCAAAGGTACAGCGAAATTATTTTTAAATCAGCCGTTAATTAAAGGACAACAAATAGCCTATGATAATGATATTCAACAGGGGATGAGTGGAGGAGCAATTATTAATGAAAAAGGTTATTTGGTGGGGATAAATAGTAAACTTGCTCACCCGGTTTTACAAACTGATTTTCGATATTTACAAGGTGAACAACCTGATGAGAAAACTTTAAAGGAATGGGGTAATTATAGTTGGGGTATTGCAGTTAATTTAGTGGATGAAGCTGCACCTGATTTAGCTTTGTTTCCTGAGAGGGTAATTAGGAAAATTGGCGGTATTCCGGCTAAGGTTTTAGATATTGCTAAACAGTCTTCGGTGCAGATTAAACAGGCTAATGGTGGTATTGGTAGCGGGGTAATTATTGCTAAGGATAATGATATTTATTATGTGCTAACGGCTGCTCATGTGGTGGAAAATAAACAGGAGTATCAAGTTGTTGCACCTGATAAACAAGTATATAAGGTGGATAATCAGACTATTCGCACCAGACAGGGACTTGATATGGCTGTTTTACAGTTTCGTAGTTCTCAGGTTTATCAAGTTGCTACTTTGGGGGATTATAAATTGTCTGATAAAGCACAATATGTATTTCTTTATGGTTGGAAGGGGGAAGAATTAAATCATCCTTCATTATTTAGTGTGGGAACTATTGAAACAAATACAGATTTTTGGGCTAAACCGAGAGGGTATGAATTAGCATATAGCAATCAAGGGTATCCGGGTATGAGTGGCGGGGGGATTTGGGATACAGAGGGGAGATTAGTTGGTATTCATAATTTTGCTGAAAAGGATGTTTTAGGATATAGTTTGGGTTTGTCTATTGAAAGTTTTTTGTTCTATCAAAAGGATGGGTTATGGCAGTTACCCCAAGCTAAATTAACTGTAGCTAAAATTGAACCAAAATCATCTGATTTTAATTCAATTAATTTAGCATTCTTCCCAAATATTTCAGCACCTGACCCTGTGAATGGTAGTGGTAAAGATTGGCTGAATTATGGTATTCAATTATGGCGCATTGCTGATATAGATAATGTAATTGCAGCGATGGAAAATGCCATTGGCAAAGATCCAAATTCTTGGCAAGCTTTTTATAATGTTGCTTGGATTTGGCGAGGACAGAAAAAATATGATTTCGCTTTAGCTGCTATCAATGCAGCAATTAGAGAACAACCAACTTTTTATCGTTCCTATTTATCAAAGGGTTCGATTTTTCAGGCTTTAAAACAATATGAAGATGCTTTGTTAGCATTGCATCAAGGAATTACGGAAGCTAAAACAGACAATATAGTTGATTTTTCACTTTATCAAGTGCGGGGAGAAATATTTGGTGAGTTGAAAAAATATGATCAGGCTATTGCTGATTTTACCCAAGCTATTACCATTAATCCTCAATTTGCAGCAGCTTACTATAATCGTGGGGTTGCTTATAGTAAACAAGGAAAGACTGAGTTAGCTATTGCTGATTATACCCAAGCTATTATTATAAATTCTAAGTATGAAAATGCTTACTATAATCGAGGTAATGCTTATAGTAAACAAGGAAATTTAGATCAAGCCATCCAAGATTACACTCAAGCTATCACTATAAATCCCCTAAATAGAAAGGCTTATTATGGTCGAATCCTAACTTATATTCTCAAAGGTAATAAACAAGAAGCAATTAAAGATTTAGAAACTGCAAAACAACTATTTCAACAACAAGGTAATACACAAAATGCTCAAAAAACACAAGAATTATTGAATTAATTATAGCTACTATTATCTTTATTTTACCTTCTATTCTCCACCCATACATTAACCAACCCTAATCAAAAACAACCAAACTAACACCACAACCACTAGTACAGGTTGGCGCAAATAACATGACCATTAAAAGCTCCGAAAATTTGATTGACCACAAGGCTAAAAAATGGTTCATTCACTTACGCCGCAGGGTACTAGCTGCTTCTGCTAACCGAGAATCAAGAATTGCTAATTTCCCTTACCTGAAACTACAATTAGAGTATAATTAAATAATGCCAATATGCCAGCCAAAGATATCTACCATAACGAAGTCAAAAACGCATTGATAAAAGACCGTTAGACTATCACAGATAACCCTTATATTATCAAATACGAGGATGCCGAACTATACGCAGACCTAGCAGCAGAAAAACCAATTGCCGCAGAACGTCAAGGACAGAAAATAGTTGTGGAAATTAAAAGTTTTGTCAGCAAATCGCTGATGTATGATTTTCATAACGCCTTGGGACAATATATAGTATATCGGAATCTCATTCAACTTACAGCACCAGAATATAAACTCTATTTAGCTATTGATGATGTTGTCTATGAGAAATTTTTTCAACGAAAATCTGTACAAGCTGTAATTCAGGAAAATCACCTGCTGTTAATAGTTGTTAATACAGAAAAGGAGGAAATTCAGCAATGGATAAACTAGAACAATACCGGAATATTATCAAAAAAATATTGACTGAATATTACGAAATGAGTAATACTCAAATTTCAAAAAAATATGAATTTGAAGTTAGTGAACGTTTAGCTATTGATGAAAACAGAGATCAATATATTTGGTTTCGTTTTGGTTGGGATGACAAAAAGCAAATACAGCATATCATCATTTATCTTACCATTAAAAACGGCAAAGTTTGGGTAGAAGAAGATGCAACAGATTTATGTATAGTTGATGATTTACTATCAGCAGGAATACCGCAAAATGATATTGTTTTGGGTTTCCATCATCCCAGTAAAAGAGTTTTCACAGAGTTTGCTACGGCTTGAAATAACGAGAATATTGTAGGGGTTTAGCAATGCTAAACCCTTACCTTTTATGTTAAAATAAACATAGATGTAACCCTCATAAAAATTATGAAAAGTCGCAGTTTTACAGTCATAATCTACAAAGAAGATGATATGTATATCGCTGAATGTCCAGAAGTTGGTACTGTAGATCAAGGAGAAACTATAGAACAAGCAATAACAGGTTTAAAAGAAGCAACACGACTTTATTTAGAAGAATTTCCTTTACCAGAAACCTCTCCTAGATATGTGACTAGCATAGAGGTTACTTATGCCTAAATTACCACGAATTTCTAGTAAAGAAGCAATTCGGACATTAGAACGTATGGGTTTTTATCAAATTAGACAAACAGGTAGTCATGTAATCATGAAAAAACAAACAATTAATGGAGAAGTTGGTTGTGTTGTACCATTACATCCAGAATTAAAAGTAGGTACATTAAGCGGTGTTCTTAAACAAGCACAAATTACTCCTGAAGAATTTATAGAAAATCTATAAAAACTATATCTCTAGTTTAAACAAAGATTTATGAACAAAACACCAATGAATCAAGAAGATGATTTTGATGCTGGTGATTTATTACCAGAGTATAATTTCGATTATACAAAAGCTCGTCCTAATCGGTTTTCTACTACCTCAGAAAATAAAATTACTGTAATTCTTGATCCTGATGAAGAATAAAGTTTTTCAAACATCAGAAGATGTGAATCGTGCTTTACGTTGTTTGTTATCTGCTATTCCTGAAAAATAAAGCCATTACATTATTGAATATATTGACATTCTGTAGGGGTTTAGCAATGCTAAACCCCTACGAGATGTTATGGATTTTGCAAAATTGCTGTAACTTGTCTTTTCAAATTAGATAAATTTTGTTCAATAATTTGCCAAACTAAATTAAGATTTACCTTTAAATAATCATGAATTAAAACATCTCGTAAACCTGCCATTTGCTGCCAAGGAACATCAGAATATTGACTTCTCAACTCAGGTGATAATCTCTTTGTTGCTTCCCCAATGATTTCAAAATTGCGAATTACAGCATCTTGAATCATCTTGTTTTGCATAAATTCCTCTTTACCACCTTTCGTATATTCTTCTATTCGTTCAATACATTCTTTAATATTACTTAAATACAAACGCTCATCTTTCATAAAGGTACAGCCTCACTTAATACTTTATCTCTAATTAATTCATGTAAATTACCAGGTTCAGCAATATCCACTTTTCGTCCTAGCAATGCTGCTAAATCTTGCATTAAACCAATATAATCAAATAAACTACTTTGTGGTTTAAGTTCTACTAAAAAATCTATATCACTATCTGGTGTTGCTTCACCTCTAGCAACAGAACCAAAAACTCGCAGATTACAAGCACCATACTTAGTGGCAATTTTTAATATTTGTTCTCGAAATGGTAGCAATAATTCTTCAATTCCCATAAGTTATTTTTGAAAAAGATTAGCCCTTTCTATTTTATTAAATTGCATCAGTATTTGTCAATACAGAAAAGGAGGAAATTCAGCAATAAAACTTATGAAAATTCGCACCTTTACAGTAATTATTTACAAAGAAAATGGTAAACATTTATCTTTAGCTAAATCCTGAGAACAATTAATTAATGTGGCTTGAAATGTCACAATTTTCCAAGGTTGAATATTTTCCTCTAATTTAAGACAATTCTCTAATAAATCAACTGGTTCTCCTAAATTTAAAATCTGACTTTGTAAAGATAAATTCGCTGTTTTTCCATGACATTCATAAAAGCGAAGAATGAATTTCTCCGAATCATCTTCACTGGGTTTAAGTGCCATTAAAATCAAATTATCTGCTGATAAATATAGAAAACTTTGACTTTGACAACCATCTGAATTACATTGATAATTATCTGGATTTACTAATACTTCAAAAGGCACGTTTAACTCATAACCACGTTTTACAGTTTCTGCTTCTTCCCAACTGCCCAAATGAGGGTATAAACTATAGGTAAATTCGTGTATTCCTCTATCAGCTTGGGAGTCTGGCCAATGGGAACTTCTTAGCAAAGTCAGACGCAGTTGGCTAGGTTGGGCATCGTAACCATATTTACAATCATTGAGGAGACTAACTCCGTATTTTCCGACTTCTGTATCTGTGGTTAAATCTGCCCAATGTAAAGCGGGGACTTCCCATTTTGCCTTTTGGGCGGGGGTTTGGGGATTTGTGGGACGACGAATAGCACCGCAGGGGATTTCGTAAGTGGCAAATTCGGCTTGGAGATTGAGAGGAAAGGCTGTTTTTACTAATACCTGATTTTCTTGCCAATTTACAGTATTAGTTATTTTCAAAATTGGTGAACCAAGTTCCAAAATGTAATCTTGACAAAATTCCGATTTTCCCAGTTGACGCACTACTCGCAACCGTTGGTGAATTTCTCCATATTCTTGCCATTGAATTGATTTTAATTCGGTTGGAGGTAGGGGTTTTGTGTTATAATTGGGATCTATATTCCAAGCATCCCAATATTGGCCGCTGTCGGTAAAAGCTTGAAGTTGATTTCCCGCACCGGTTAAAATTTCCCTTTGTTTAATTTTATCAAAGACGCTGGTTAGATCTCCGGTTTCGGGGTTAACTTGAATTTGCAGATATTCGTTTTCTAATATCCAGTTTTTGGGGAATATTTTCGGCTGGGGGGAAGAGGGAGAAATCCAGAAAATGCTGTAACCTATAGATGGGATGGTTGCGAAAAATAATAAAGTTGAATTTTCGCAGTTTTGGCATAAAATTTCTTTTCCTTGAATATCAGCAACTTTCCAGGTTGGATAATTTGGGGTGATGATTTTTGATAAGTCAACTGTAACAACTTCCGCACGTTCCCAGTTGAGAGAGTTAAAAATTATGACGGGAATACTTTCAGAATTGGGAGGTTGTGGTATATTGATTTTGGATGTGATTCCGATTAAGGACTCTTCTAATATTTTCGTTCCCATTTTTTCCACCGCTTCCCATTCGGGTATTGCGTCTTCATAAACTTGGGTAATGGAAGAACCGGGTAAAATATCGTGAAACTGGTTAAATAAAACTTTTTTCCACGCGGTTTCTATTTCTGTTTGCGGAAATTTCGCACCACAAAGGATATTTGCTAAAGTTGCGAATAACTCAGCACTATATAATAGATGTTCAGATTTACGATTCCAGCGTTTTTGGTCTGCGTGGGTAGTATAACATCCTCTGTGGAATTCTAAATAAAGTTCGTTTTCCCAAACTGGTAAATTTTGACTTTCAGATTTTATGAATTGAAGATATTTTTCCGAAGTTGTAAATTCTAACTTGGGGAAAATTGGGGAATGTTCCCAACGTCTTCCAGTCTCCAGCATATCACGAGTTGGACCACCACCATGATCACCAACTCCGGGAAGCCAAAGGGAATCTTGTAAACCTGTTTGAGTTTTCCACTCACAAGCGTACTTGGCCATTTTAACAGGTTCGATGGTTTCGCCGATAGGTGCGGACATGAAACTTAATGTTTGACTACCATCGAGCGATCGCCACCAAAATAAGTCATAATCAAATTTAGTTGTATCATTCCAGCGGAGTTTTTGCGTCACAAAGAATTCAATTCCCGCATTTGCTAAAAATTGGGGTAATGTCGCACAAAAACCAAAGGTATCGGGAACCCAAACTACAGAAGATGTTTTTCCGAACTTCTGCAAAAAATACCTTTGTCCATATAATAACTGACGAACTATAGACTCACCAGCAATTAAATTTAAATCCGGTTCTACCCAAAAACCTCCCAAAACTTCCCATTTTCCGGCTTTAACTTGGTTTTGAATTTCTCTAAACAAGTCGGGACGGTTTTCTTCTACCCAAGCATACAACGCCGGTGTGGTATGACAGAAAATCAATTCGGGAAAATCTTTTTGGAGTTGTAAAACTGACTCAAAAGTATTTTGTGCTGCTTTCCAAGTTTCTGCTACAGGCCATAACCATGCTAAATCTAAATGGGCATGACCTAATAAATTGATTTTATATTTTTGGGCGTTGATAAATTCAGCTAAACCCACATAGGTTTCTCGCAAATTCACCAAATATGTTTTCCAATCTTGATTTTCTGCGTCTTTAAGATTTGTAACTTTCTCAACTTCCCTAGCTAGATTTGGAATTTTTTCTGGTGCGAAGTTTTGGATAAGAATTTCCGTAACTGCTAATTCATCAGCAATAAAACCAGCATCAGGATGATTGTAATCTGTTGATTCATAAATTGCAAGCGATCGCATCAACGCCCCATCACAATGTCCCGGACTCACCAACCGCAAAGCTATGGTAAACTCTTCCCCAGGAGTTACACTAGAACTGAGTAATACTCGCGGTGAAGAATCAAACAAATCTCCCGTCAATACTAACTTATCATTAACATATACTTCCGCTAAATCTGCCCACCATACCAAAGCCACGCGCAAAGACAAACCCGTTAAGGGAAAGTTGTGTAAATTCTCAGGAACAGAAAATTTTTGTCCTAACCATAATACCTGTTTTCCCCCTTTCCAGAAAATATGATCTTTTTCATTTAGCTCAACAGGTTGCCAATCAGTTAAACTAAATGGGATAAAATCAGTAACTACCTCGTCAGTTTCCTGATATCTCCAGGTGGACTGGATATCAACTTGACAACAAGAACGCAAATTTTCAATTGCTGTGGATATAGATTTGGTATTTAATGAGGATACAGGGAGATTCATATTGCCAATAAAATAATATAAATAATTGACACTGACGAAAATTTACAACTTGCTGGGAGTTTCATAACCTCACCCTACAACTTACACATAATTACCTACCATGTCTTCCGATTCTTCAAACCGCTATCAAAGCAAACTCTTTAACTTTGTCTACCAGCATTCTCGACGGTTGACACAAAAATGGGAAAACACCGTCAAAAATTTGCAAGTTGCTACTGGGTTGGGTGTAGGTTCTCTACTTTATCCACTTTACCAATTATGGCAACAAAATGGCACAGCAAAACAATTACATTCATCAACTCCCCCCTCTAGTGACGCACCAATTCAAATTATATTAGATGTTGTCAAAAATCTTCCTCCTGGAGATGCTGATTTACCAACTTCCCCAAAAACAAATCCCTTCACATTTTTAGGATCTTTGTGGGAGAAAATTTTTCCCAAGCCGAATTTTCCAACTTCAGAAAATACTCTCCAACAGCATATACCCACGGTACAGGGAATTGCTATAGAATTACAAACCCGAAACTTAGTCTTAGTCAGTGCTGATAATCGGATTTTCGATGTTTTAACACCGCAGCAAAACGTCAAATTAGCAGATAGAATTAATAGCGAAATTAGCGAATATCGGTATTCTTTACAATTAATTGCTTACCAGCAAAAAGAATTATTGCCCAAAATTGATCATCTGCTGAATAAGCTAACTGACGAAGATTCTATCATAGCACGAAAATCTCTATTAAATCCCATTAAACTTTTTGGATTTCTCGATCAATTAATTGCTAATTTAGAAACTACGGCTTTAGTTCCTGTCCAAAAACATAGCCAGGAAATTGTCAATCATTTCCAAAATCAGGTTAATGGATTAGCAGTTAATCACGATGATTTAAAATCTCCGCAACTACAAATTTCTGATTTAATAGCAGCCGCGATAAATTACTTTTTTGGAGGTAGAAATAATTATCAAATTGACTCAAATTCTTCTCCAGAAAAACTCCAAAATAAATCTGATTTTAAAAAGGTTTTATCATCAAATAATCAGTTAGATTCTCGTGATTCTTTAGGAGATAATTGGTTGACATGGAATGATTTATTTGGTGAAACGAATACCAAACTTGAGGAATCAGTACAGCAACCTCAAGCAAAAAGAGAATTCTCTAAGATTCACCGCAAAATAGGTCAGCAAGCAACCGAACCCAAAAATGAGGAATTTCCAGAAATAGATAGTCAAACCAGCCAAGGATTTAATTTTAAGCCTGACTGGATTGATATTTCTGCCACATCATTAGGTTATGAAAAACACCCATTAGAACAAATTCTGGAATGGTTAGATCAGTCTATATTATGGATAGAACAGATATTCACAAATATGATTTATTTCTTTAGAGGTTTATTGTTAGGGAGATAATTGAAAAACAAGAAAAACTAGATCCCCGACTTCTTTGAGAAGTCGGGGATCTGAAATCTAAAATCTGTTAAAATTCCAGAATTACTGGTGTATGATCACTAGGTTGAACTAACTTCCGGGGTTCAATATCAATAGTGCAACTTTGGGCGCGTTCATACAAAGTTGGTGTAAGATAATGATGATCTATTCGCCAACCTAAATTACGCTTAAAAGCAGCAGTCCGATAATCCCACCAACTATAATTTTCTCCTGCGTTGTTAAATTTACGAAAAGCATCTCCAAAACCTAAACTGAGAACATCTCGTAACGCTTGACGTTCTAATGCAGATGCCATAATGTGATTATCTATCTTTACCTTATCATTAATATCTATATCTTCTAAGGCAATATTAAAATCACCACACATAGAAATAGCAGGATTTGATAATAGTAAAGTCTGTAAATATTCCTTGAGAATTTTTAACCAGCCTAACTTATATTCATACTTGTCGCTACCGATAGCTGAACCATTGGGAACATAAAGATTAACAATTCTTACTCCTTCAATTACACCAGAAATTACCCGTTTTTGTTCATCCCATGCTGATGCTATTTCTGGCAAAATAGCACCAAAACCCACATTTACATCTGTCAAAGGTTGACGACTAATTAAAGCCACACCATTATAAGATTTTTGCCCGGAAATATACGGATAATAGCCTAAATTTTCAAACGCAAGATTAGGAAAGTCCTTGTCTATGACTTTGGTTTCTTGTAAACACAAAACATCAACCGGATTTTCTGTTAACCAATTGATAACCTGTTCTAAACGTGTCCGCACAGAATTCACATTCCAAGTAGCAATTTTCATGAGTTAATTATTAAAACGACTGCAAAATAATGGTAAAGTAATTATCTCATGAAAATTATATATTTATGATCCCTAAGATAGATGAATAAGGACTATACTAGTTTATAGTTTGATAATGTTCTCACAGGTTTTCATTGGTTTGATCAAAGAATCAGCTTGGATAAATATCCCATAAAGCTGGTTAATTTAGCATTTATTGAGAGGTTTTTACCACCAATTTCTCTAAATCTGAGAATTGCGAATGGGGGAATAAAAAACTATAAAAAATGAATGTTACTAAATAAACCATAAATTTAGAATTTTGAATTGTTTAATGGTGATGTCGAGATCAATCATAACATTGCCAGGGTTTAATTTTTTTAAGGAGGACATTTTATGAGTATCATAGTTAACACCTGCCCCTGCTGTGGTGGTTCGGTTCTGCGTCATGTCCGTCATCATGAGGTTTATTGGTTTTGTCTTTCCTGTAGACAAGAAGTACCAGTTTTAAATACAAGTAGTGGATCTAATCTACTATCTAAGTTGGAAACCCGTAATCAAGAAGTTTTACCCCAAACGGCTTTGAGTTCTTGAATTTTTCAACATGGGGAATAGAAAACTCATCAGCATAAATTTAGGTAAAAGCAGGAATTGCTAATTTTAAATACAAAATATATGCCGATGTCATTAAGTATGGTATAAAAGCGTATTTAATAGGTTTTGATAGCGTGGTTTAAGCCATACTTCTTTTTTATGGGTGAAAAATTTTGTTAGCAGCACTACTCTACGGACAAGAGGATTTACGCCTAGAACAAGTTCCTGACCCGACTCCCGAAGCCGGCGAGGTGGTGATTCAGGTGGAAGCAGCCACTACTTGTGGGACAGATTTGAAGGTATGGCGACGTGGTGGCCATGCTAAAATGTTGACACCGCCGACACTGTTTGGTCATGAAGGTGCAGGACGGATTGTCGCTGTCGGCGCTGGGGTGACGAATTGGCGGGTAGGCGATCGCGTGGTAGCAAATAATTCTGCTCCCTGCATGAAATGTTTATTTTGTCAACGCCAAGAATATTCTTTATGTCCCCATTTAACTTGGAATAATGGGACATTTGCGGAATATCTGAAAATTCCTGCTCCTATAGTTGAGCATAATTTATTACCAGTTCCTAAACATTTACCCTTAGTATTAGCGGCGATGACTGAACCGCTGGCTTGTGTATTACATGGTATCAGCCGTTCTGGTGTCAAACCCCATGACAAAGTAGTGGTTTTGGGTGATGGCGCAATTGGCTTGATGTTTGTGGCAGTATTAGCGAAATATACTGAGGTAATATTATGGGGTGGGAATAACCAACGGTTAGAAATTGGTGAAAGGTTCGGTGCAGCAAAGACTTTTAATTATCATCAAGTTACGGATATTGCCAACACAGTTAGGGAATTAACCGCTGGTTGGGGTGCAGATGTAGTTATAGAGGCTACTGGTGTACCGAGTGTTTGGGAAACGGCGATCGCTTGCGGTCGTCCTGGTGCAACTATCAATTTATTTGGTGGTTGTCCAAGAGATACCACAATTTCTGTCAATACCGAACAATTGCACTATAGTGAACTTACTCTCAAAGGCGTATTTCACAATACACCAGAATATGTGAAAGCAGCCTTATCGCTCATCGCTAGTGGTACAATTCCTTTTGACTTACTTATTAGTGAACACCGACCTTTACAGGATTTAGAACAGGTATTCATGGATATGAAGGCACGGAAAGTAATTAAAGTAGCGATGTATAACTAAAAAAATAGCTATTTCGTAATTCATGCTTCTAACTGGTTTCCATTTGGCGTAAAAGTTACACTTTACCAATATATTAGAAGCATCTAGCCCAGGAAGGTTGCAATTTTTCCCCAGAATAGTTTATTATCCTGATTTTACTGTTTAATTTGGGAAAAAACTCAGTATCAATTCCCTATTTCCTAATTTTATGATTATTACCTTATTAGTAGCTTGGATAGTTTTTATCATTCTCTGGAAACTAATTAAAACCACGATTAAAACGGCCATTATCTCTGCCGCTGTTGTCATGTTATTATACTTTGGTTTCGGTATTACTCCCCAAGATATTTGGCAGCAAATCAGCCAATTTGCTCAAACTTTCTCCCAAACGCCAGTGAAAAAGTGACAATTAAAAATTAAAAGCAACTCTTCCCAATTATCTACCGATGGAAGAAAATTTGCAAGGCTGAAATCTATTAAGCGGTGTAAATTGTGAGTTTTGATAATGTTTGTAAAATCTTAGCTGAAAAATATCCCCTTGATTTTGCCAACTGGTTGCTACCGGAAACAGTGGAAAAAATCAAAGTCTTAAAAACAGAACTCAGCATAGAACCAATTCGCGCAGATTCCGTTATATTGCTACAAACAAACAACAGAATCCTACATCTAGAATTTCAAACGAACACCAAATCAGAAACACCCATTCCATTAAGAATGTTAGATTATTTTGTCAGATTAGTTAGACAGTATAATCTACCTGTCACCCAAGTAGTGATTTTCTTACAAGAAACAAGTAATGAAATCGCTTTTACCGAAGCTTATCTTGATGAAATGACAAATCATCGCTATCGAGTCATCCGAATGTGGGAACAAGATTCAGATTTATTTCTCAATAATCCAGCATTACTTCCATTAGCACCATTAACAAAAACAAATTCCGCACCAGGGTTATTATCCCAAGTAGCCACAGAAATTGCTAAGATTACAAATGTGGCAGCCAGACAGAACACTGCTGCTTACACAGAGATTTTAGCAGGTTTGCGATTCGAGAAAAATCTAATTCGTCAATTATTGAGCGAGGATATTATGCAAGAATCTGTAATTTATCAGGATATTTTGCAAAAAGGTGAACTCAAAGGAGAAAAAATAGGAGAACAAAAAGAAGCTTTTCGTTTCTTGAATCGTCAATTAAATCGGCGGTTTGGTGAAATATCTTTACCAATAATTGAAAAGATGCGCTTATTATCCACTGAACAATTAGAAATATTAGGAGAAGAGTTTTTAGACTTTTCAGCAATATCTGATTTAGTCACTTGGTTAGATAGACAAAAGTAGATAATTTTGGGCAATTTCAACCTGGATATTGCCCTAAAAAATCTAATTTTTCATTTTTAATAATTACCCAATCTTCCGAGATCCAGAAATCTTCGCTAAAGCATCTTGAAACGCGGGTGGTAACTGCCGCATAATTTTCCCCTTTTCCCGATCTAAAGCCACTAACGTCACCTGAGCAGTAATGTATAAATCCTGACCATCAGGAGAAACAAGGGTATAGTCCCAGTTCATTCGCACTCCAGTCACCTCAGCCATCCGTGTTTTTACTAAGACTGACATCCCTAACTGCACCGACCGATGATAACGGATTGACAACTCCACTACAGGCAAATCACAACCTAACGCCACTAAATCAGCAAATTCAATGCCAATAGAACGCAAGCATTCTACCCGTGCTTCTTCCATCCAGGTCAAATAAGTGCCATGCCAAACAATACCTGCATAGTCCGTGTGGTGAGGTTGCGCCCTAACTGGATATTCAAACCAATTTTCAAATGCAACATTAGTTACACTCTCAATGGCACTAGTTGGTGGTAGTTGGGGTTGATTTGTATCTTTAGACATATTAATAATTTTTACAAGCAGCAGATTTCTAAAAAACAGATAAAACTTTGTAAACTGTTTCTAATTCTACCAGATTGTCAAGACGTTGCGTCAAACGCCCATGATTCAGAAAATTTGAGCAATACTGGTACATGACGGAAGATCAACAGAACTTACAAAAATGACGATTCAACCTACAAATACAGCATTATTAGATTGGACTGGTGATACTTTAGCCATTGGCTTATTTGAAGACGCAGTAGAGTTAACTGGTGATCTTGCCAGCTTAAATGATAAATGTGCGGGAATTGTCCAAGAAGTTATTGCCGAAGAAGAATTTACAGGTAAGGCAAATAGCATCATCGTCATTCGCTTAGGTGCGACTCATGCCGTGCGGAAGCTGATTTTGGTGGGTTTAGGGAAACCAGACGCGCTGAAATTAGAAAATTTACGCCGGGTTGCGGCTACTGTAGCCCGAACCGCCAAAAAGCAAAAAACCAAAACCCTGGGAATCAGTTTACCATTGTGGAACAATGATTCAGCCGCCACAGCCCAGGCATTGACTGAAGGCATAGAATTAGCACTTTACCAAGATATTCGCTTTAAATCTGAGCCAGAAGATAAAAATCCTCAAATCGAAACTATTGATTTACTTGGTTTAGCAGGACAAGAAGCTGCTATTGCCCGTGCTAATCAAATTGTTTCTGGTGTGATTTTGGCGAGACAGTTAGTAGCAGCCCCAGCTAACGCGGTTACATCTATTACTATGGCAGAAACTGCCCAAGCGATCGCTCACGAATACGGGTTAGAACTGGAAATTCTCGAACAGGAAGAATGTGAAAACCTCGGTATGGGAGCATTTTTGGGAGTTGCCCAAGCTTCTGATTTACCACCAAAATTCATTCACCTCATCTACAAACCAGCCACCACACCGAGACGAAAACTGGCAATTATCGGGAAAGGCGTAACTTTTGATTCCGGTGGTTTGAACATTAAAGGGGCTGGTAGCGGCATTGAAACCATGAAAATGGATATGGGTGGTGCAGCCGCAACTTTAGGTGCAGCCAAAGCCATTGGGCAGTTAAAACCAGATGTAGAAGTTCACTTTATCTCCGCCGTCACCGAAAACATGATTAGCGGTAAGGCTATGCACCCTGGAGACATCTTAACCGCATCAAATGGCAAAACCATCGAAGTTAACAACACCGATGCTGAAGGGCGATTAACATTGGCTGATGCCTTGGTTTATGCTGATAAATTGGGTGTGGATGCGATCGTTGATTTAGCTACTCTCACAGGTGCTTGTGTGGTAGCTTTGGGTGAAGATATCGCTGGTTTATTTACACCAGATGATGCGGTAGCTTCCCAACTGCAAACAGCCGCTGATAGTGCTGGTGAGAAAATTTGGCGGATGCCAATGGAAGACAAATATTTTGACGGACTTAAATCTGGTATTGCCGACATGAAAAATACCGGACCCCGTTATGGCGGTTCTATTACTGCGGCTTTGTTCCTCAAACAGTTTGTTAAAGATACCCCTTGGGCGCATTTAGATATTGCCGGACCAGTTTGGGCTGATAAGGAACATGGCTACAATGGTGCAGGGGCAACTGGTTTTGGTGTGAGAACACTGGTTAGCTGGGTTTTGAGTTAATTTAATTTCCTCTAATCTGGACAAGACAAGATCCCCGACTTCTCGAAGAAGTCGGGGATCTGAAAAAACAAATGGGAGTCTTATCTGGAAATTAATGGCTGATTTTCTAAACTTTTATCTTTAAATGTTTGGGGTACAGATACACCTAATAAAATCATATTACTTGTCATGTAAGACAATAAAGTAGACCACAATAAATGATTATTATGAAAATACCAAGCTGCAATTAGTAAGGGGATAAAACCCACTACAAAAGATAATAATACCGTATTACGTAAAGTTGCCCCTTCCTTTAAGCCAATAAAATAACCTTCTAGCATAAGAGTAATGGCAGTAATTACTAAAATAGGCAGTAACCAAATGGTATATTGATTAATCTCTTGATTCACTTCTGTGTGATTAGTTAATAATCCAAATACCTGATCAGGGAAGAAAATAGATGTCCCGGCAAAACCTAATGCAATCACCACACTAGTCACTAAAGAAACTATTAATAAAGGGATGATCTGTTGAGTATTGTCTTTGCTTTTAAAATTCGCTGTCAGGGTTTGCATTGTTACTCCTACCCCTTGAATTGTAAACTGACTCAAAAGAGCAATTTGGAGTAATAAACCATTTTGCGCTAAAACAGTTGTTCCCATGGTTGCACTTAAATTAGTAAAAATAGAATAGACAGAAACTAATACTAAAAACCGAATCAAAATATTACCTTTTAACGCAAAAGTTTCCTTTAAAGCTACCCAATCAAATAATTCTTGAATGGCTGCTGGTACAGCTTGCCAAGGAATAGTAAAAAACATCCATATTAAACCCACGATTAAAGCTAAATACTGGCTTAATGCTGTTGCTAAACCTGCCCCTACACTTGCCCAACCCCATTTAGAAATCATCAAATAATCTAACAATACATTAGAACCATTACCGACAATTGACATTAATAGCATCACCCAATTCATTTCTCTACCTAAAAACCAACCAAATAAAACAAAATTGAGGAGGACAGCAGGTGCGCCCCAAATTCGCGCATAAAAATAATCAACTCCAGCAGATTCAATATCTGAAGAACCACTCAAAATGAAAAAACCAATTTTTTGTAAAGGATATTGCAATAAAACAATAATTAAACCCACTAGTAAAGCAATTAAACCACTCCGTAAACCAGCTAAAACTACTGCTTTATCATCATTTTTACCAACAGCTTGAGCCGTTATAGCATTGGTGCTAGAACGCATGAACTTTAATACTCGATAAAGATAATCAAAGAGAATAGTTGCTAAAATTACTCCTGCTAAATGTCGAATATCTGTTAAATGCCCTAAAAAAGCAATATCTACCAAACCAGCCAAAGGAACCATCATATTAGCAAGCACGCTGATGCTTGCCAGTCGGTAAAATCTGCCTAGAAAATTGTAGTTACTGGGGACTGTAAATCTCATTTTTGTTGTTTGGTCTGCTATAATTTCAGTCTATTATCATCTAGAAAACGCCTTTATAGTAATTAGCAAGGGGTAGTTCATTCACATATTTTCCGGTGAACGGTAAAAGAGCATAAAAAAGCTTTAACCTTACCTTTCCCAGTCCTATTCAAAATACCTGTATGCTTAATTAGGTATCGTTATATTTCAATTAATGCAAGCTCCTGAATTCTCTTAGTTGCAGAAAAAATAGATTTTCTTATGCTTTTTTGAGAATTCTGAATTTTTAAGTATTGCAATCTGATAAAATTTGTAAGGTTTCTATAAGCTCTGAGCAATGGGATCGACTGGTGTAAGGATCGCAATTGACGCAATGGGGGGAGATCATGCACCCGCTGAAATCGTCGCCGGCGCACTGCGGGCGCGAGAGGAATTGGGTGTAAAAATATTACTGGTTGGAGATCCCCAACAAATCGAGGCTGTAATGCCGCCAAAGACAACTATGGCGGATTTGGAGATTGTTCCTGCCGAGGAAATGATCGCTATGGATGAAGATCCTCTCAACGCAGTTAGACGCAAGCGGAAATCTTCCATCAACATAGCGATGGATTTAGTTAAAAATCAACAAGCAGATGCTGTATTTTCTGCTGGACACTCTGGGGCAGCCATGGCCTCAGCTTTGCTACGCTTAGGAAGATTACCGGGAATTGACCGCCCAGCAATTGGCACAGTATTCCCCACCATCAAAGCAGGCAAGCCAGTAATGATCCTGGATGTCGGTGCTAATGTAGACTGTCGCCCTAAGTTTTTAGAGCAGTTTGCAGTCATGGGTTCAATTTACAGTCAGTATGTTTTGGGAACAGAAAATCCCAAAATAGGTTTATTGAATATTGGCGAAGAAGATACTAAAGGTAACGAAGTAGTTCTTCGCGCCCACCAATTGTTACGGGAAAATACTCAAATTAATTTCACTGGTAATGCTGAAGGGCGTGATGTATTGTCCGGTGAATTTGATGTGATTGTTTGCGACGGCTTTGTGGGTAATATTTTATTAAAATTTGCCGAAGCAGTTGGCGGAGTAATTCTGCAAATTCTCCGAGAAGAATTACCCCAAGGGATACACGGTCAAATCGGTACAGCGATTTTAAAACCCAACTTAAAACGCGTTAAACAGCGCATGGATCACGCTGAACATGGAGGCGCTTTGCTTTTGGGTGTCAGCGGTATTTGTTTTATTGGTCATGGCAGTTCCCAAGCACCATCTATTTTTAGTGCCATTCGCATGGCTAAAGAAGCCGTAGATAATCAGGTGTTAGAAAGACTTCAATCCCAATATCAAATTCTCCAAAATGAAAGTAGTTAACTATTACTTCTCAAAAGTAGAGATCCTCCGCTAACAGCCATTTGTCACTTGTCATCCAATTTTAGATTGCGGATTTTAGATTCATAATTACTTTTATAAATCTATTGTTCTTGATCTCAAATCTAAAATTGGGATTGTCATTGGTACTCGTTATTAATGCTTACAAACAAGACAACTGACAATTTACAAATGACAATTGACAATTGAGGAAAAAAAGAAGTGCAAAATTTTTTTAACGGTGGTATAGCAATTACAGGCAGTGGTTCAGCAGTCCCAGCAACTTGTTTACACAACCAAGAGTTAACTCAACTGGTAGAAACATCAGATGAGTGGATTGCCTCAAGAACAGGAATTCGTCAAAGACGGTTAGCGTTGCCCCCTGACTCACTGGCATCATTGGCCACTGCGGCTAGTCAACAGGCCATTGCTGCCGCCGGGATCACAGCAGCAGACATAGATTTAATTTTATTGGCCACCTCCACCCCTGATGACCTATTTGGCACTGCTTGCCGTGTTCAAGGCGAATTAGGTGCTACCAAAGCAGTCGCCTTTGACTTAACCGCCGCTTGTTCTGGTTTTGTCTTTGGTTTAGTTACAGCCGCACAATACATCAGAACAGGTGTTTATCAAAATGTACTCTTAATTGGGGCTGATATCCTCTCTCGGTGGGTAGATTGGCAAGATAGACGCAGTTGTGTGTTATTTGGTGATGGGGCTGGGGCAGTGGTATTACAGGCTAATAAGAGCGATCGCCTATTAGGATTTTGCCTCAAAAGCGATGGTTCTCAAAACAATTGTCTTAACCTGTCCTATAACGCCTCTACCACAGAACTGACACCAGATATTCATGTATCTACAGGCAAATATCACCCCATTACCATGAACGGCAAAGAAGTCTACCGCTTCGCTGTGCAAAAAGTCCCAGAAGTAATAGACAAAGCCCTGTTTGCAGCTAATCTCAAAGTTGAAAATATAGATTGGCTGGTATTACATCAAGCAAATCAAAGAATTATCAATTCCGTTGCTGAACGCTTAGAGATTCCCGAACATAAAGTGATCAGTAATGTATCCGACTATGGTAACACCTCCGCCGCATCTATCCCCCTGGCGTTAGATGAAGCAGTGCGAGCCGGGAAAATCAAACCCAATGATATTATTGCTGCATCTGGTTTTGGTGCCGGTCTTTCCTGGGGTGCAGCCATTTTTAAATGGGGAAGATAAACAATTCAAAATTGAGAATTAAAAATTAAAAATCAGAAAATTAATAACAACGAACAACTGACAACTGTACGGGCGAAGCATTTGGAGAACTATTTTTGGCAATGACCGATAATTTATCTTCCAAATGCTTCGCCCCTACTGACAACTAACAACTAACAAAGAACAAATGACTAAAACTGCATGGGTGTTTCCCGGACAAGGTTCTCAATCGCTGGGAATGGGAATAGACTTGTTAAATCTACCATCTGCCAAAGAAAAATTTATTCAAGCTGAGGAAATTTTGGGCTGGTCTGTCACAGATATCTGCCAAAGTGATATTGAAACCTTATCACGGACACTTTATACCCAACCTAGTTTATATGTAATCGAAAGTATTATTGCTGATATTTTGCGGGAAAAAGGACAGCAACCAGACTTAGTTGCAGGTCATAGTTTAGGTGAATATATCGCCCTTTATGTGGCTGGTGTCTTTGAATGGTCTGCTGGGTTGCATTTGGTAAAACGACGGGCAGAATTAATGGATAGTGCTGCTGGGGGAATGATGGCCGCACTAATGAACTTTGACCGAGAAGAATTAGAAAAAGTTATTAGCGAAACACCTGATGTAGTTTTAGCAAATGATAACAGTCCTGCCCAAGTTGTCATTTCTGGAACTCCTGAAGCTGTACAGGCTGTCATGTCGCAAGTCAAAGCTAAACGGGCTATTCCCTTAAAGGTTTCGGGCGCATTTCATTCCCATTTAATGAAAGCAGCAGCAACAGAATTTCAACAAGTTCTCGATTCAGTAATTTTTCAGTCAGCAACCGTCCCAGTTTTGTCTAATGTAGATCCAATTCCGGCGGTAGCAGCGGAAACTTTAAAACAGCGTCTTTCTCAACAAATGACAGGTCCTGTGCGTTGGCGAGAAATTTCTTTGCAATTACCAGAAAATGGTATTGAGAAAGTTGTGGAAATTGGTCCGGGGAACGTCTTAACAGGTTTGATTAAACGGACTGCAACTGGCTTGATTTTAGAGAACATTCGTAATGCTGGGGAGTTACCTGAATAGGTAATTGCACAAATTAATTCACAATTAAATAAGTCATTATGTAGATGAAATTGGCAACATAACCTTTCTATGATGTCTATTTTTATTGTCTCAAAATTTATTTGATGAACTTCATTAGGGTTTGCTGAATAAGTACCCAAAGCGAACTTAGATGCCACACAGTTCTAAAAATGGTGGTTTGGGAGATTGGTTTCCAAATTCACCCCCTGATTTTCCATAGAAATGCAAGGATTTTGAGGCTCTCAATGCCATAGCCTTGCACTTTTTTGTTCTCAAAATCCGCGAAACCCTTATTGAGAAGTGGTTCTAGCTTTACTCAGCAAGCCATCATTAATTTGTCAGGATAAAAGTACAGCACTTCCCGGTGTTATGAGCTACAAGAACCCCACTCCCAACCCCTCCCCGCCAGCGATGAGGGGGCTAAGATGTACCTCATAAGAGCGGAAACCGCTGTAACATAACCCCAAAAAATCAACCTTACACTTCCTTGAAGTTTCTAAAAAACTGGCTTAATAAATCTGCAAACAAAACTCAAAATATTTCATGAATATAATTCAAAAAAACACCGATATATGAAAAAATATCCTAGACTTTTAGCTTTTGGTTACATGGTGGGACCATTTTTAATAATAGTAACCCACTTAGGATCATTCCTTCCCTTATTCACCGGACTCTCATGGAGGAGTATTCTTTGGGCAGTTGCCCTATATGTTATTAGAATGATGAGTATTACAGCCATCTACCATCGGCTGATTATTCATAAATCTTATCAGGCACCGATGATCATCAAATGGATTGGTAGCATTATTGCCTGTTCTTCAGGACAAATGGGTCCTAACTGGTGGAAGGGTCATCATATTCAGGGACATCACAATAACTCTGATAAACCAGACGATAGCCACTCCCCCCATGCACCATTTACAGGTTTTAAAGGCTTCCTATGGTCGCAATGTGGATGGTTGTTATCTCGAAACTTTTTTCCGCCTAGTCTTCCTGCTGATTTGGAAGCAGATTGGGTACTTAAAACCATAGACCGGTTACACTTTATTCCCCTCATTCTTTTAGGGGTAATTTCTTTCTGGATAGGTGGACTGGAGTTTCTTGGTGCTTTCTTCTTGAGTACAATGATACTTTTCCATTGCGTTGCCTTTGTCAACTCTCTTTCTCATATATTTGGAGAAAAACCGTTTGTCAGCAATGACTACAGCCGGAATAACTGGTTTGTGGCACTACTTACCTTTGGTGAAGGGTGGCATAATATGCACCACGCATTTCAGTGGTCAGCCCGTCATGGTTTCTCTGTCAAGGAAGGTAAAGTTATCTACTTGATAGATCCCACTTATGAGTTTATTCGGCTTCTGGAAAGACTACACTTAAGTTCTCATCTGAAACTACCCTCTGAAGTAGAACTTCTAGAAGCGGCATACAGCGTCAGTACAGAGCCAGAAATGATGGTTGGTATAGTTAAAAAATAAATTTGTACACCAAGAAATTGCTTAAATGCTAATTTTTCGGCTATTTTTAAGGTACAAATATTACCATAACCATCCTTATTGCAATAACTTTCAGTTATGAAAAAAGCTGTCTATTGGATAATGGGCGAAAGGGCAGGGCGAACCATAGTTGGGACTTGGAACTGGTTATGGGGAATGCCTGTAGAGTCTGGTGGTAAAGTGGCTGTAGCAGTTGCTGAAGAATCCCTTCAGTCAATGCAAGAAGCCGTTCAGAAACTAGCGGGAGCAGTTGCGGCTCAAGAGGGCGCATATAAGACTGCTAAACGCAAATATGAGGCAAAAATTACAGAATCCAAAACTCTAGAGCAACAAGCTATGATTGCTCAACGTAGTGGTAATGAAGAAGCTGCGCGAATGGCCATGAGTAAGGCAATTCAAACAGAGCAAATTTTGCCCAAACTGGAGGAAATGGTTAAACAAGCAGAAACTGCGGTCAAAGCTTCTAAAGATAAACTTAACCGTGAGCGCATGAAGTTAGAAAGCTACAAAGCCGATATGCAGAATATGAAGGATATGTCAGAGGTAAATGAAGCTCTGGCTATGATTGCTAAAGTTAATAATGAATTTGATATTGGCTCGGCTAAAAGTGATTTTGAAAAGGCTAAGGGGGCTGTAGAGCGTCGAAATTTACAGACGGAGGCTTTGGTGGAATTATCGGAAAATCCTACCGAAAAACTCCAGGCTGAGATTGAAACTATGACATTAGATGACGAAGTTGCTCGTCGTTTGCACAGATTACAAGATTCCCAATCTAAACAATTACCAGAATAATTAGGAATTTATGAGTCAGAGAAGCGGTCCACCTCCTATTGTGTTTATTTTGCTATTTTTAGGGTTTTTGGGTGGTGGTTACTGGTGGTTTTTTATGCGTAATCCTGCCCCAAATCCGACAGCTACGCAGCCAGAAAGTAATTCTCCTGCTGGTGCGACCTCTGGGGCTTTTCCGTTACCAAAGACAGTGGCTAGTGGTACGACTGTCAAAATAGACGGTTCTACGAGTATGGTGACAATTAACCAAAATCTCAAAAATGGCTTTGAGAAACAGTTTCCCGGTACAAAAGTAGATGCTGTAGCGAATGGGACAGATAAGGGAATTCAGGATCTTTTAGCTGGTAAAGTTGAGATTGCGGCGGCTTCTAGACCATTGACAGTACAGGAGCAAAGTCAGGGATTAAAGGATGTTACTGTAACACAAGATGCGATCGCTCTGATAGTCGGTAAAGCCAATCCTTTCAACCGAGGATTAACCAGCAGTCAAGTTGCAGATATATTTCAGGGAAAAATTAATAATTGGTCAGCCGTAGGTGGTTCAGCCGCAACTATCCGCGTCATTAATCGTCCAGCAATTAGTGGCACACATCAAACTTTTAAAGAATTAGTCTTAAAAGGAGCTAATTTTGGGACTACACCCAATATTACGACCTTACCCCAAGATGCCACAACTCCCTTAGTTCAAGCTTTGAAAAAAGATGGTATCGGCTATGCGACTTTTGCTCAAGTTGCTAATCAGCAAACCGTGCGAGTCGTGGCTATTGAAGGCTTGACTCCAGAAGCGGCTAGTTATCCTTTCAAACGTTCACTGTATTATGTCTATAAAGACCCTGCTAGTGCTGGAGTTCAAGCATTTCTAGGTTATGCTACTTCACCTCAAGGACAACAGGCTTTAACGGTAGGAAACTGATGTAGGCAAAATCAGCAGTTAGATTTGGGAGTTAGAGGTTAAAATAAGTTCTGACTCCTGAATTCTGACTTTTGGATTCTATTTTATTTATATTATCTTCTGTGACTAGAACTCGTGAACCCTTAATTAGTTTAGCACTGTATCACGCCTTTAAGTGGTCGGTAATTAGCCCTTTGCTGCACACATACTTTCGCGGCAAGATTTATGGTGCGGAAAATGTCCCCCAATCTGGAGCGGTCATAGTAGTTAGTAATCATGCTAGTTACTTCGACCCCCCGATAGTTTCTACTTCTGTGCGTCGTCCAGTTGCTTATATGGCTAAAGAAGAATTATTTAAAGTTCCTGTTTTATCACAAGCCATTAAATTATACGGTGCGTATCCTGTAAGTCGCGGTAGTGCTGACCGCAATGCTATCCGTTCCGCTTTAGAATATTTAGATAATGGTTGGGCTGTGGGTGTGTTTTTAGAAGGTACACGCACGCCAGATGGTCGCATTCATGACCCCAAAAGAGGTGCAGCCCTCCTCGCAGCCAAGGCCAAAGCTCCTTTTTTACCTGTGTGTTTATGGGGAAGTGAGAAGATTTTACAACCTGGTTCTTCTGTACCTCATTCAGTCCCTTTGACTTTGAGAATTGGCAAGTTAATTGATGCTCCTAGTTCTACTAAGAAGGAGGAATTGGAAAGGGTTACTCAAATGTGTGCGAACGCAATTAATGCCATGCACGATTTGGGTAGGTAAGAATTTATTATAGGGCAGGCAGGATGCCTACCCCATAAGGGTTTTCAGTATACATAATAAATGCGTTATTATCTAAGTATATTATCAAAAACATTCTAATGCAATTAGACATTCTGCACCAAATTGAGATGAAGCTGCATAGAATAAGATTTAAAAGATAATCAAACGCAGATAAACGCGGATAAACGCGGATAATTTTTATTCTGTGCAGCCTTACATAAAATTGGTATTACACGAATAAATATACAAATGAAATCCTCTTCCTTAAAAGTCATAGATGTATTTTCCGGTTGTGGTGGATTATCACTAGGATTTCAGAATAGTGGATTTGAAATTGTTGCTGCTTTTGAAAACTGGAAATCTGCCATAAATGTTTATCAGCAAAACTTTCATCATCCGATTTTTGAATATGATTTGAGTCAGGTAAATAATAATTATTCAATATTTAAACAATTTTTACCTGATGTAATTATTGGTGGTCCACCATGTCAAGATTTTTCTAGTGCTGGTAAGCGTAATGAAGATTTAGGGAGAGGAGATTTAAGTATTACATTTGCTGAAATAGTAGCTAATGTCTCTAGTCAATGGTTTGTTTTAGAAAATGTAGAATTGTTTAGAAAATCCCACAAATATCAAGAGTTTAAGCAAATTCTTAAATCTGCTGGTTATGGTTTAACAGAAAAAGTATTAGATGCTAGTTTATGCGGTGTACCACAGAAAAGAAAGAGATTCTTCTGTATAGGAGAACTTGGTGGTCAAGATGATGATCTCAAGACTTATCTAGAAGCTAATTTATCTAAAAAACCGACAACTATTAGAGATTATTTAGGGAATAGTTTAGGGATTGAATATTATTATCGTCATCCTAGAAGTTATCAAAGAAGGGCTATTTTTAGTATTGATGAACCAAGTCCGACTATTAGAGGTGTGAATAGACCAATACCTAAAACTTATCAACAACACCCCGGAGATGTTGCACCATTAACACCAGATTTGCGTCCATTAACTACTCGTGAAAGAAGTTATCTTCAAACTTTCCCTGATAATTTTATTTTTGCAGGTTCAAAAACAGATTTAGAACAGATGATTGGTAATGCTGTACCCGTTAAATTAGCAGAATATGTTGCTAAATGTCTGCTAATGTATATTGAAGATTATAATAAATACCACATATCTAATGTTATGATGCCACTGACTGTTTAAATAAAATTCATGACTTCTAAAAAATTGGTTTCTGAACCTTTAACTCTGAGAATTGGGAAGTTAATTGATGCTCCCATTTCTACTAAGAAAGAGGAATTGGAAAGGGTTACTCAAAGGTGTGCGAACGCAATTAATGAAATGCACGATTTCGGAGGGTAAAATTTTTTATATGGCAGACAAGACTTGTACTGAGCCTGCGATGCCCTGAGCCTGTCGAAGGGTCGAAGTATGCCTACCCCATAAGGGTTTTCATCAATATTTGCAGGTTATTCTCTGAGGTCGGACTCAGGTAAATGACAGATTAGCTCGCACTCCAGTACCCATTGAGAAGTGCAACGAGGATAACTGTTTGGATCACAAGACCACACTAGTTTATGGTGACAGTTTTCACCTTCCTCATCGTTGGGATTAGTTTTATTATTGTCAGGATTGTCTCCTGTGGGAGTGTTGTTATTAGTTGTGTCCATATTTTAAGCTCCCTTTAACTTTTTTTTAATTTATTCTTAACTATTTTATATACCAACTTACGGGCAAAAAGTAAATTACTACCGTAGATTTTGTAATATTTATTTACATAGTTTCGCATCTTATAGGTATATCCCTGCACTAACTAGGGCTTGCTGATCAGGTAAAATGAAACTAATAATCAATAAAGTGGGGAATTATGTCGGAATTACGGGAAAAATTACAGCAAAATCTCGATGAAGCAGAATGGGAGTGGTTAATTCCCCATGTCCAAAAAGATGCGGTGATTTTGGTAGCGGAGAATTTAGACTTATTAGATGTGGGAGAAGCGATCGCTAGTGATAATATTCTTTCAGTGCAACATTGGATAGATGAACAATTATTAGCCAAACCGACAATAGATCAAGTGGGAGAATGGAATCTCAACCGTGAAAAGCGATTTAATGCTCTGATTGTTGAACCTTATGTGATCATCAAAGAAATCATCACGGTCTAAAATACTGCAATTTTGAGATATTATTAGGGGACTGCAAACAATAAATGATCTTATTTACCAATACAGAAGCGGCTGAAAATCCGATCTAAAACTGATTCTGTAACTTCTTCTCCGGTTATTTCTCCTAATGCTTGAATTGCTCCTCTTAAATCAATTGTCCAAAAATCTAAGGGTAATTTATCGGTGATTGTCATTTGCACTTGTGCTAAGTCAATCTTGGCTTTTGTTAAAGCTGCTGCTTGTCTTTGATTAATTGCTAAATCCAGATCAGCGGCTTGAACTTTTCCCTGTTGAACTATTTCTAAAATCGCTGTTTCTAAATTATCAATTCCTTGATTTATCGCTGCGGCTGTGACAATTTTGGATTTTGGATTTTGGATTTTGGATTGAAGATTTTCTTGTTCTGCTGATGAAATCAGGTCAATTTTATTAATGACTAAAATTACCGGACGGTGTTTTACTTGTTGATAGATTTCTTGATCTGCTGATGTCCAACCGGAGGCCGCATCAATGGTAAATAATACCAAATCAGCATCATTAGCGGCACGATGCGATCGCTCTACACCGATTTTTTCTACCTGATCTACTGTTTCCCGAATCCCCGCTGTATCTAATACCTGGACGGGGATTCCTCCCACAACCAATTGAGATTCTACCACGTCGCGGGTTGTTCCTGGTAAGTCGGTGACAATGGCGCGATCGCTCTGACTCCAAGCATTTAATAAACTCGATTTTCCCACGTTTGGTCGCCCCACTATCGCCACTTTTAGACCAGTTCGCAGTAATTCACCCTTGTCTTTTGTGGCTAATAATTTACTAATTTCCGCCGTCACTTGCTCAATATCTGCAATAATTCTTTGCTGATCTAAAGGTGGTAAATCTTCCTCAAAATCAATTCTGGCTTCAATTTCTGCCAAAATATCTAAACAATTAGCCCGTAATTTGCGGATAGGTTGGGCTAATTTACCTTGTAATCCAGCCAAAGCCGTTTGAGCAGCTTGAGGTGATTTTGCTCCCACTAAATCTGCTATACTTTCCGCTTGGGTTAAGTCTAATCTGCCATTTAAAAATGCTCTTAATGTAAATTCTCCCGGTTGAGCTAATCTTGCGCCATTTTCCAAGCATAATTGCAATACTTGTTGCACCGCCATAATTCCCCCGTGACAATGGAATTCTACCACATCTTCACGGGTAAAAGACCGAGGGGCTTTCATTATTAATAATAAAGCTTCATCAACAATTTGCTTAGTTTGGGGTTGACGAATATAACCATAAATGATGCGATGACTTGACCAAACTTGTCGCCCTGGGGCGTAAAATAGAGTGTGCGCGATCGCCATTGCCTGATCACCAGAAACCCGCACAATACCTACACTACCTTGCTGAGGGACAACAGCAGTAGCGATCGCCGCAATAGTTCCAGTATTAGCTAATAATTCCGACATGAGCCGTTTTTCTACAAATTTAGAAGTAGGAGGAAAGCGCAATCTTAAACCCCTACAGTACACTAGTTTAAGAAACAAATTAGGTAAAATTTATTTGCCAAGTGAAAACACCCAAATTAGAGAGGAATTAATTGTGGAGCAAAAAATTAACTGTGCTGAAGCCTGTGTTAACGGTTGCGTTTTAGGTGATAAATGTCCCAATATCGAGTTTAGAGAATCAACTTCAAAGTTTATTGAAGAAACTTCTTTAGACAAAATGCTAGAAATAGCTGAAGAAAGATTGCGGAAAAAAATCACAGAACCACCAACATGGGTATTTCCAGAAGATTCTTAATGAGATGAAATTTGGACAGGCAATATTCCCATTTCACCATCATTTTATTTAAATATGGTGTGTAAATTAGAGAATTTCCTGGTATTAGCAAATAATTTTCTGCAACTTATTTTGAATTGATTTCTTTACTTTACCTAGTGAAAACTTGGTAGAGCAAGTCATATCTTTGATTAAACAATCTCAGTGTATTTAGACCTGAGATTGTCAATCTCTTAAAACATCAGGCAATAGTTCTGTGAGAGTCGTTTCTAGCTTCAGACAATTAGCACCATTTACCTGTAATTTATACTCTACCTTATCCATCAACCGATTCATAATTAACCAACCATAACCACCTTCTTGTCTGTCAAGGGGGTTGGGTGGAAAATAAGTAGACAGATCAAAACCTTCACCATGATCCCATATCTCTATTGATAGATCTCGGTCTTTCAGTTCTAAACGCAGTAAAATTGGTAAATTTAGCTTTTCTTTATGAGCATGACGAACAGCATTAGAGTATGCTTCTATCAAAACTAATCGTAACAGACTTGATTGTTTTGTCCAATCAACAGATTCCCCTAGATGCAATTGTAAACATCCCAATAACCAGTTTTCTACAATATTGATAAAACTCAGGTCACTAGGAACATGAAGTTCACTTTTCATAACCTATAAAATCTCCAAACAGAGTATAGTTTGATCATCTTCTTGGAGATCATTGTTGGCTTGAATAACAGCTAATAAATTATCCAGATTAAGTGATTGAGTTTGTTTTTTAATCAGTTGCCACAAACCTGCTTGATTGAGCATAGAACGATTAGTTGTTTGGGGATTGTCTAAATTTTCCCATACAGTTGCTTCCGTGATTCCATCACTAGCCAGCAGTAATGTATCTCCGGGAGCAAGAATCAAACGGCCAGATTCTCCTTGCCATTTAGGTAATATTCCCAAGGGAATACTCCGAACTTTCAGATAATGGGGAGAATCATTAAAAATTGTTTTTTGTGACCACATAAAAGGATAAATATGCCCAGAATTAGCATAGACAAGTTCTCTTGTGCTTGGGTGATAACGGGCTAAAACCATCGTGATAAAATAATTACTGCTGATTAAGTCATCACTCAGAGCATAATTCAGATTCTGCATCATCACATTTGGCTCTACAGGTACTTCTTGAGATAGTTCCCGACGCAGCAGAGAAATCGTACTAGCCATAAACAAAGCCGCTGGCACGCCCTTACCAGAAACATCACCAACTGCTAACCACAAATCACCATTAGCATGGACAAATACCTCAAAAAAATCACCCCCAACCTCTTTTGCTGGATAGCAACAAGCTTGGATTTTTACACCTGTGATTTCCGGTAAGGTTTGCCGTAATATATTATGTTGAATTTGGCGAGCTACTTCCAACTCCAGGTGAATTTGTTGTTGTTTTTCTTGCAGACTTTGATAGAGTTTGGCTTGGGAAATTGCTAAAGCAGCTTGTTCGGACACATCTGTAATTAGTTGAATATCTTCTTGATGCCAAATCTGATCGCTTCCTAACTTACAAATAGCAACAATAGCTAGTAAATGTTGTTGATAAATGAGGGGAATAACCAAGTATTGATAAGGGATATCTTTATAAAAATTTTCTGTTATTTGATAATGTTGGGTTTGGAAAACTTCAGCAATTAACTCACTAGGTTCTGGAAGTAAATTACAGATTTCAGATTGAGGATTTTGATAGCAAAATGGCTGTTGTATTAATAAATCATCTTCTACTGGTTTGAGTAAACAATTATGAGCCGCAAATGTCTCTCCCATCGTGGCAACAACTTTTTGCAGCATATTGTTATAGTCTAAAGATTCTCTAATTGCCTTTGTCATAGCATTAAATAAAGATTCCCGTCGCAATGCCCGAGATAATTCTGCTACCCGTTTTTTAACTAAGCGATATGTGTCACTAGCTTGCTTAACTAATAATTGAAGTTGGTTGGGATTCCAAGGTTTAGTAATGTACTTAAATACGCGACCAGAGTTAATTGCATCTACTAAATCTTCCACATCAGTAAAACCAGTTAGCAAAATCCGAATTGTATCAGGAAAACGCTCAACCGTCAAACTTAATAATTCACTACCGTTGATGTCGGGCATTTTCTGGTCAGAGATAATCACAGCCATTTCACCTTCTTTTTCTAAGATAGCCAAGGCTTCACTGGCATTATTAGCTCTATAGACTTTAAAATCTTTCCAAAATGTGCGATAGAGTAAATCTAAGTTATCTAACTCATCATCTACCACCATGAGCTTGAGCTTATCTAACTTTTTATCAGTCATAATTTGACTCAACTTTCCACATCTTTGAATGGCAAGATGTCCTTAATTTAATAATTATGTAACTAAGCCAGAACGCAGAGCAATTACTGCTGCTTCTGTACGATCATTAGCACATAATTTATTCATAATATTGCTAATGTGTGTTTTCACAGTTCCAGTTACAATATAAAGTCTCTTGGCGATATCATCATTACTACAACCTTTGGTAATCAATTTTAACACTTCTAATTCTCTGTCTGAGAGAATACTAGAGTTAACAGGTGGTTTATTATCATTGGATTGGACAAAATCTGTCTTCTGCTGTGCCTTTTCTAAAATAATCCGAGCAATCATCGGATCAATCCAAGGATTACCATCAGCAGTTACCCGTATAGCTTCGAGTAAATTATCAAACCGGATATCTTTCATACAGTAGGAATCTGCACCAGCGCTAAAGGCTGCAAGTACAGATGCTTTATTATCAGATGACGTTAGAATTAATACCTTTGTATTTGATAATTGACGATGATTAGCGATCGCTTTAATTTCCTTGGTTAATTCAATCCCATCTTGATCTGGTAAACCTATATCCACAATTGCCACATCTGGCTGTAGCTTCTTTAACATTATTAGACCATGACGGGCATTACCAGCTTCTCCAACTACTTCAATTTCGTTTTTTTGTTGTAATGCTTTGCAAATAGAGAAGCGAGTGAGGTAATGATCTTCAATAACGACAATGCGAATTTTACTCATATCGAAATGCTGCTAGATATTAAATAATATATAGCCTTTTGTTGCTGAAATTATGACTAAAAAAACTTAATATCTAGATAACTGACTTATAAATTTACATTATCTCTGGGCTACTCGGATTAATAAAAATAAACCCGTTACTAATCCAAATAAATTGGGCAACCAAGCACCAATTATGGGAGAAAGTATACCAGCCTGTGCTAAAGCTCCAGAAACAGATAATAGTAAATAATAACTGAAAATCACAATCACACTAATACCAAAACTTGTCCCGCGTCCAGTGCGTTGAGGGATGCTACCCATAACTGAGCCAACTAAACCAAAAATAACGCAAACAAAGGGAAAGGCGATTTTTTGTTGAATTCGCACTCGGAGCTTGCGAATTTTCTGATCATTACCACCCAAACGTTCTATTTCTAGTTGTTCTAGGGCTTGAGAAATATTCATTTCGCCATAGTCTCGGCTATTTTCGGCTAAGGTTAAAGGAGTGCGCGGGAGTTGTAATTGCTGATGTTCAAAGCGTAAAATATTCCGATAAGATCGATCAGTTGCTACCAAATAGATAGTCCCATTGTAAAAATCCCAAACTTGTTTTTGACCGTTCCATTTAGCTGATTCGGAAACAACAATTTGATCAACTCCGCCGCGAGAACGATCTATAATTGTTAAACCTTTCATTTGCTTACCATCAAATTGGTCAGCATAAAATAAGCGAGAAAGTATTTTATTTTTACTACCATCTGCTTCTTTAAATTCTCGATATTCAGGATAGTAAATATTTTGTTGTTTAAAGGAAGGTTGGTCTGACTTGAGGGCTTGTGCTAGGGTAATAGTAGCCTTATAATTTGCCGCAGGGGCAATTTGCTCATTAAATATATAAGTCATGATCGTGACGGCAAAACTTAACACTACAGCCGTAAAAACCATCCGATAAACACTAACTCCACACCCACGTAAAGCAATTAATTCACTTTCGCTAGACAGGCGACTATAGGTCATTAAAGTAGCTAACAAAGTGGACATGGGAAAGGAGTAAACCATGACATAAGGTAGCTTTAATAAGAAAATCTCTAAAGCAATATTCAGCGGTAGCCCAGATTCTACAACTTTTCGTAATAATTCAAATAAACTATCAATTGCTAAAACTACAGAAGTAAATGCACCGACACCAAATAAAAATGGTGAAATTAATTGCATCGCCAAGTAGCGATCCATGATGGAAAATGAAAATAGGGAAATGAAATTAGAGAAGGGTTTAAACTGTTTATATATCATAATTTATGTTTCGCGCAAAGACGGGAAGGAGCAAAGGCGCAAAGTTTAAACTGCGAAATTATCACCTAAATAATATTGTCGTACTAAGGGGTTATTGTAGAGTTCATCAGCATTACCAAAAGCGAGAATTTGTCCTTCGCGCATGATGTAAGCCCGATCTGTAATGGCCAGGGTTTCGCGGACATTATGATCTGTAATTAAAATGCCCATACCGCGATCGCGTAATTGGCTGACAATCTCCTGAATTTCAGATACAGCAATGGGATCAACTCCAGCAAAAGGTTCATCTAAAAACAGAAATTTCGGTCCCTCTCTACCTGCGGCTAAAGCTCTTGCTAATTCTGTGCGTCGTCGTTCCCCACCAGAAAGTTGAATACCTTTGCTAAGAGCTACCTTTTCTAAGCGAAATTCCTGCAATAAAGTATGTAGTCGTTGTCTCCATTCCCTCCTGGGAACTTGAGTTTGCTCAAATACTAGGAGAATATTATCTTGCACTGAAAGATGACGAAATACACTTGGTTCTTG
This sequence comes from Dolichospermum sp. UHCC 0406, assembly GCF_009712025.1. Taxonomy (NCBI): domain Bacteria; kingdom Bacillati; phylum Cyanobacteriota; class Cyanophyceae; order Nostocales; family Aphanizomenonaceae; genus Dolichospermum; species Dolichospermum sp. UHCC 0406. Next base: position 86,373 of record NZ_VILA01000002.1, on the reverse strand, counting down.
AGCTAAATAACCAATACCCAATCTAGCCCTTTTGTGCATAGGAAAATTAGTAATATCAAAATTATCTAACCAAACTTTGCCATGATTGGGTTTTTCTAAACCTGTAGCAATATAAAATGTTGTCGTTTTCCCAGCCCCATTGGGACCTAGTAAACCGACAATTTCACCCTGGCTAACGGAAAGATTCACGCGATTCACAATTAATCGTTTACCGTAAGATTTGTGAATATTCTCTAAAACAATTTTCACTATGAGGTTTTATCTAGGTTGTAGATACTAATTAGAACGTTTTAGGGCTGGAGTTTTTGGTGCCGGTTTAGTAGTTTGTCTACTGGGATTGGCATCCTCCACCATATATGTAGATTCTACCTGACGATTAGATTGGGGTAAGGCGATAAATTTACCTTCATCAATTAAATAAGTGACTTTTTCCGCGCGAATACTATTGCTACCTTGTTGCAAAATGTAAACATTCCCACTGAAATCAATCCGTTTTTCTTTACTAAAATATTGAGCTTGAGCAGATGTGGCTTGAATTTGACGAGCCGGATACACCATTTGCACATTACCACGGGCAGTAATTACTTGGGTTTTCGCGTCATATTCTTGAGTATCAGAGCGGATAGTCAGGGGACGATTCCCCCCAGATTGGGCTGTAGCTGGTGGCAATTGGGTAGGCAATCCTGCTACACCTAAAAGGGAAATTGGCAGTACCAAGGCTAATCCTAAGCGGCGGATCTGTGATTTTAGCAATTGATAAGGAGGTATCATAGTAATTAGGGAACGGGGAACGGGGAACAGGGAGATAAAAATCAAATATGAGTCCTATAGCAAAAATGGACGGTTTTTTAAACTTTAAGTTTCGCTTCCAGAACCTTTGCTCACAACTGGCAAAAATTTGTTAATTGTTACCGAATTATCAAGTCTGACACACTTACAAAAAATTAAGCAAATAAATCCCATAAATCATAGTTTAGACAATGATCAAGTTGGAAACACCCACCAAAAATTAAGCAAATAAATCCCATAAATCATCAAA
>NZ_VILA01000002.1:17779-85226 GCF_009712025.1 Dolichospermum sp. UHCC 0406 | reverse complement strand
AATCCCACAAATCATAGTTTAGACAATGATCAAGTTGGAAACACCCACCAAAAATTAAACAAATAAATCCCACAAATCATCAAAATCCCACAAATCATAGTTTAGACAATGATCAAGTTGGAAACACCCACCAAAAATTAAGCAAATAAATCCCATAAATCATCAAAATCCCACAAATCATAGTTTAGACAATTATCAAGTCTGACACACTTACAAAAAATTAAGCAAATAAATCCCATAAATCATCAAAATCCCACAAATCATAGTTTAGACAGGGAAATACTGGGTAAAAGTCGAGCTTGATTTTCAGCCAATTTATTATTTGCCATTGGTTGTAGACTTTCTTGTTGTAGAGTCTTTAACAAATCCACACTTTCAGTAAATAATTCTTCCACATTAATACCGCCGTAGCTGGGTAGATAACGGCGAAGACGATTACTACCTTCACCTAAAAGAATCATTGCTCCTCTTAAATTATGATTACCCAGATGATACAGTCCCACGGCAATTTGGAGAATACCTTGATAAAAAGTTTTATCTGGTTCGATACTATCAATCCAGAGTGCTTCAAGAATGTCATGACAAGCGTAGAACTGTCCAGCATTGAACTGTTCTACACCTTGCCAAAACTCTTCAGACATGGTTTCGTTCATCCCATAGTATCCCGAACTTCTTTGATAGTCTCCATAGAGATTTCTTGTTTGTCGCAGGAAAACTCATTATCAGAGGTAAGGAATAGCATACAGTGACATTCTTTGCGTTCGCGCATGGGGACGCAAGGACAATTCCAAAAAGCGGCATTAACTTCGGCCTCCTTATCTTCGTAGTGACGACAAGGGCATAAAGGCGCACCGATTTCATCTTTATGCTTGGCTAGTCCTTCGATCACAACTGCGGTAACAGAAGGTTCAGAACAGAAGTATGTTCCCGTCCGTTTGGCATATTGTTCGGAAAAATGCCGCATTGCTTCTAGGCTTTTATCGCTGGATTGTGAATTCACTTCTGATGTCACCATGGGCTGTGCTGTTGATAAATTTTAATGTTTCATTGCATTGTACATCAGGCTCAGTGCGAGAAATCGCCTGAAAATAAATTAAGAGCTTTTTGCAATTGGGGTTGTAGCTCTTGTTCGTTTTGGATAATGATACCGGGATATTCCCGATTAATGACAGTTTCTGCTGCTGAATCTGAATTTTGCCAGAGTACCCAACGACTACCCAGGGGTAAGGTGGATGTGGTAAAGGAGTTTTGTGTCAGCCAAATTAGGGGACAGTTATCCGGTGGTAAGCTGTTTTTTTCGATAGGGTTGGTGGCTGCTAAGGTTTCCAAAACTGCGATATTGCCTGTAATTAAACCTGTAGCTGATGTCCATAATTGTACTTGCAGTTGTTGCTGTTGGGCATAAAAATACAAGGAAGCAGCGGTAATTACGGCTTGTTCAAATAATTCTTGTTGCCACTGAAAGGAACTATCTATGGCAATAATAATTTCTTGTCCCCCGGTAATTACTTCTAATTCCCGCACTCGTAATTCTCCATAACGGGCGCTTGTCCGCCAATGAATTAATCGGGTAGGATCACCTATACGATAGGGACGCAGCGATCGCACTAATCCCGTTGTTGCCATTTGTAAAGGTTTACCACGAGGATCTCCCCGTTGGCTGTCATCTTGTCCGATTTCATCAATTAAAGGGCAGGTAGTCAGGGGTAAGACGGTGGGATAAACAATTGCCCTAGCTTCACACTGACGGGGACGACGACACCAAAACAAACCCCAAGGCGCACCCGTAGCTAATTCTACTGTATGCCAGCGGTAAAGGCCTCGCTGTTGGGTAGGGTGATAATATACCCAGCGATAACTATCCTGTGGTGGAATAGATTCAATACTTTGCTGGACTGGCTGACCAAAAATAAATGGGAGAATGTCTCTAACTTGTAATAAAGTCGCCGATTGTTCTCTCTGATTGTGAATTTCTATCTCAATTTTTAGGTCATCACCTGCGGTTACTGGTTCAATGGGACGACGTTTGACAATTATACCCGCAAGCGATCGCGGTGCAACAAAACCGGATACACCCAAAAGAGCAAAACTGACTCCACTAATCACATACAGCCAGCCAGCCATGGTATTAATCCCTGCACCCAAATAACACACAGAAATTCCCGCCAATACCCAACCACCATAAGCAGGTGCAGCAGCATGGGTTTCCAGCCAATTGTTGATTTTTTTGGTAATTTTCATCTTTCTTTTTTAACTTAATTTGGGAAAGAGGGAACAGGGAACAGGGAACAGGCAAAAGAGCATGAATTTGTTGAATAATGATTGATAATTACTATATCTAAAAGTTCCCTTTCATCCATTACCACTGACAACTGTACGGGCGAAGCATTTGGAGAACTATTTTTGGCAATGACCGATAATTTATCTTGCAAATGCTTCGCCCCTACTGACAACTAACCACTGTACGGGCGAAGCATTTGGAGAACTATTTTTGGCAATGACCGATAATTTATCTTGCAAATGCTTCGCCCCTACTAACAACTGACAACTGTACGGACGAAGCATTTGGAGAACTATTTTTGGCAATGACCGATAATTTATCTTGCAAATGCTTCGCCCCTACTGACAACTAACAACTGTACGGGCGAAGCATTTGGAGAACTATTTTTGGCAATGACCGATAATTTATCTTGCAAATGCTTCGCCCCTACTAACCACTAACAACTGTACGGGCGAAGCATTTGGAGAACTATTTTTGGCAATGACCGATAATTTATCTTGCAAATGCTTCGCCCCTACTGACAACTAACAACTAACAATATGGTTTATCCCGTTATTTGGCGCAATAATTCAGTATCACTCATTGATCAAACTCGCTTACCTAATGAATATACAGTGGTGGAGATTCACCGCAGTGAAGATATGGCACAAGCCATTACAACCATGATTGTGAGAGGTGCGCCGGCGATAGGAGTGGCTGCGGCCTATGGAATGTATTTAGGTGCAAGGGAAATTGAAACAAGCGAAATCCAAGAGTTTTTGACTAAACTGGAAACAGTCGCTAATTTGTTGCGTTCTACCCGTCCCACTGCGGTAAATTTGTTTTGGGCCATTGGTAGAATGATGAAAACGGCTTATGAAACCGTGGGAACAGTCGCCGAAATTAAACAAGTTCTTTTAGAAACTGCCCAAAAGATCAATGCCGAAGATCTACAAACCTGTCAAGCTATAGGTGATCATGGTTTGGCAGCATTACCGCAAACCCCAGACCAACTAATTATACTCACTCATTGCAACGCTGGGGCATTAGCCACTGCCGGTTATGGGACAGCATTAGGTGTAGTCCGTTCTGCGTGGAAAGAAGGACGTTTAGCCAGGGTATTTGCTGACGAAACCCGTCCCCGGTTACAAGGTGCAAAACTCACCGCGTGGGAATGTGTCCAAGAAGGCATTCCAGTGACAGTAATTACCGATAATATGGCTGCCCACTGCATGAAACAAGGTTTAATTGATGCTGTAGTTGTGGGTGCTGATAGAATTGCTGCTAATGGTGACACTGCCAATAAAATCGGAACTTATAGTTTAGCTATTGTCGCCAAAGCTCATAATATTCCTTTCTTTGTCGCTGCACCTTTATCTACAGTAGATTTTGAATTAATTGATGGTAGTCAAATTCCCATTGAAGAACGTCACCCAGCAGAAATATATCAAATAGGTGAAACTATCCTCACCCCTCCAGGAGTGGAATTTTATAACCCGGCTTTTGATGTCACACCTGCTGATTTAATTACCGCCATTATTACTGAAAATGGGGCTTTTCTGCCAGGTGATTTATTAAAGGCTAAAAAGATGCTTTAATTTTTGGCGTTGCAGATAGCCTACGTGGTGTAGCCATATTGGCGGATGATTTTTGGAGGTAGAGCCGAGAATCTCTACCCATGTAAGGTCTCTACAAAGGTATTAAACGGATGCGAAATTATTTTCATCCCTAAAATAAGGCCAAGCTCTCATTAAGAGGGAACTAGGATGCTTGCGGAGTTTGATTTTTACGAGATTGAACCATTTATGTATACATATCAATGGACAAGTAGTAATAAAGCGGGGAGCAATTCTTCAAGTAACTTGTTAACAGATTTTCAGCGACAAATGCTGTTAAAATCATTACAAGAACATCGCTCTCAATCCCAGCGGCAACGGATTCAAATTATGTTGTTAGCGGACCAAGGGATAACTCAAGCAGAAATTTGTCAAATTTTGGGGTGTTGTCCCGCAACCGCTAGACATTGGATACACATAGCTCGTCAGGGAATGGCGCATCAATGGCAAGATTGTCCGATTGGTCGCCCTAAATTAGTTAGTAATGAATACTTACAACGATTAAAAGAATTATTTTACAGTAATCCTCGTGATTATGGTTATGGCTCTCAACACTGGACATTAAATTGGTTACAGAAACATCTGTGCGAAGAATTTGGCTTTGAAGTGAGCGATCGCCACTTTAAGCGACTTCTCAAACAAATGGGCTTATCCACTCGACCGAAACCCAGTCATGATGGACAAAATAGCCCAAAATCAGCTACAGAACCCAAAATATCAATTGCTGACCTCAAAAAAGCAAATACCACCGATTCCTCAGAAATTATACCTATTAATTTTCACAAAGCAGTAAAAGATGCAGACATTTATGGCGCACAATATATCCGCTCAATTAGTATCTCTGCAACAAATCAACAATACATTGGGGTATTCACTAACCGCAGAAGAATTTTATCACTATCTTCCCGAACTTCAATCTATCAACCCTAAAGTCGGCAAATTCTGGACAGGAAAGAATGTTGAACCGGGCATTTACATTATCATTACGGGCAAAGTCAGACTATTAGATGATAAAGACGAATTAATTACTACCCTAGAACCTGGGGCATTTTTCGGTGAATTTACCTTGTTTCCCCAATCTAAATTTGAGCCTTATGCAGCCAGAGCTTCAGCAAATTTACAGTTATGCTTCTTGCCAGAAAAGTTACTATTGCCATTAATAGCCAAGTATCCCCAAATTCGAGAACATTTATGGGAGAAAGCATACTCACTCCTGAGAAACACAGATTATACACCCATAAAACCAAGCTCTCCAGAGAACGACAATTCAGATTCAACCCCCTATTTGACCTCAGAATCAAAAATTAGTAAAGCCTATTTTCCCAGTCCCAGACAACGGGTGGGGCATTTATGGCAAAAGGTAATGGGGCGCTATCCATTCTTTGCTCAACAAAGTGGTTCTGACTGCGGGGCAGCTTGTCTAGTCATGGTGTCCCGGTATTGGGGGAAACGTTTTAGTGTAAATCGCTTGCGTGATATTGCCAATGTAGACCGCAATGGTGCATCCTTGCGGGGGTTATTAACAGCAGCAGAAAGTCTAGGTTTTGCCACTAGACCTGTCAAAGCTAGTTTAAAGCAGTTAGGAAAGCAAAAATTACCTGCTATTGTTCACTGGGAAGGCAAACATTACATAGTGGTCTACGAAATTACCCCTAAATATGTAATTGTGGCAGACCCTGCTATTGGTCAACGCACCCTCACCCATGAGGAATTTAACAACGACTGGACTGGTTATACATTGTTGTTACAACCGACAGCAATGCTCAAAGAAACGAAAGAGACATCTACACCTTTTTGGCAATTTTTTGAGTTAATAAAACCCCATTCTGTAGTCATGTTGGAAGTATTTATCGCTTCCATATTCATCCAGATATTTGGCTTAATTACCCCCCTATTTACCCAATTAATTTTAGATCGGGTAGTGGTACAACGGTCAGAACTGACCCTGACAGCAGTAGGAATAGGATTGTTGATTTTTAGCCTTTTTCGGGTGGCTATGACGGGTTTAAGGCAATATCTTTTAGATCATATAGCTAATCGGATAGACTTAGCATTAATTGTCGGTTTTATTCGCCATACATTGCGTTTACCCCTGAGTTTTTTCGAGACTCGTTATGTGGGGGATATTATTTCTCGCGTGCAGGAAAACCGCAAAATTCAACGCTTTTTATCGGGTGAAGCATTATCAATTCTCTTAGATTTATTCACTGTCTTTATCTATGTGGGCTTGATGTTTTGGTACAGTTGGAAAATGGCATTATTAGCTTTAATAATTGTGCCACCCTTTGCCTTATTAGCCTTAATTGCCACACCTTTTTTACAAAGGATTTCCAGAGAAATATTCAATGCAGTCAACAAAGAAAGCAGTTATTTAATAGAAGCTTTAACTGGTGTGAGAACTGTCAAAGCCACAGCAGTAGAACAAACAGTAAGATGGCATTGGGAAGAGTTATTAAATAAAGAGGTAAAAACCAACTTTTCCGGGCAAGTTATCGGCAATAATTTACAAATTTTCAGTAACACAATTGAAGCAGTAGCTACCACAGCTTTATTATGGTTTGGGGCATATTTAGTAATTCATAATCAGTTAACTGTGGGACAACTAGTAGCATTTAATATGCTGCTGGGTAATATTATTCGCCCCTTCCAACGGTTAATTGTCTTATGGAATGAATTGCAGGAAGTTGTGATTGCAGTAGAAAGAATTAACGATGTTTTAGACACAGAACCAGAAGAAGACTTACAAAATCAATCACGGCAGAATTTACCAGCAATTCAGGGGCATATTCGCTTTGAAAACGTCACATTTCGTTATCATCCAGAAAGCGATATTAATATATTAGAAAACCTCAGTTTTGAAATCAAACCCGGACAAATGGTAGCCTTAGTGGGACGCAGTGGCTCAGGAAAAACCACCATTTCTAAATTAGTTGTCGGCTTATATCCCCCCACAGATGGTAAAGTTTTAATTGACGGACAAGATATTACCAGTCTTTCCTTGCGTTCTTTTCGACAACAAATTGGTGTAGTTGACCAAGACACATTTTTATTTGGTGGAACAATTCGAGAAAATATCAGTTTAGGACATCCAGGAATACCTTTATCAGAAGTAATTGCAGCAGCAGAAATGGCTGGTGCTGATGAATTTATCAAAAAATTACCAATGGGTTATGAAAGCCAAATTGGTGAAGGTGGAGGTTTATTATCTGGTGGACAAAGACAGAGAATAGCCATTGCTAGAGCATTATTAGGTAATCCGAAATTATTGGTTTTAGATGAGGCAACTTCTCATTTAGATACTGAATCAGAAAGGATAATTCAACAGAATTTTAACACAATTCTCAAAGGAAAAACTACTTTAGTAATTGCCCATCGTCTTTCCACCGTGCGAAATGCTGATTTAATTTTGGTACTAGATAGAGGTGTGTTAATTGAAAGTGGCAGTCATGAGGAATTAATGGCTAAAAAAGGACATTATTTCTATCTAAATCAACAGCAATTACAAACACTAACGTAGGTTGGGTTGAGCCATAGCGAAACCCAACAATGATTTAATAATGATTATAGTTGGGTTTCGTTCCTCAACCCAACCTACCATAAATTCATACTAAGAAAAAGGTGCATTATGACAAATTCATGAGAATCTAAATCAACAGCAATTACATACAAACAATAACGTAGGTTGGGTTGAGCCATAGCGAAACCCAACAATGATTTAACAATGATTATAGTTGGGTTTCGTTCCTCAACCCAACCTACCATAAATTCATACTAAGAAAAAGGTGCATTATGACAAGTACATTAAATGGGAATATCACAAAATCTGATGAGATCTTATCACCAGAATTACCAGAAATTACCAATGAAGATTGGTCGGAAATTACTAAAGAATCACTTGATAGTTTACCACAGGTTTGGACGCGGGGACTATTATATCTTTTAGTCTTCATTGTCTCCATAGTTTTACCTTGGTCTTTGCTATCTAAAGTAGATGAAACTGGTACAGGAAGAGGACGTATTGAACCTAAAGATAAAACCGTGAAATTAGATGCGGCTGTAGGGGGAACAGTTGCGGAAATTCAAGTTAAAGAAGGTGAAACAGTCAAAGCCGGACAAACTCTATTATTATTAGAATCGGCATTAGTCAAATCAGAATTACGTCAAGTTCAAGATAAATTGGAAGGACAATTAAACCGAATTTCTCAGTTAAAATCCTCCAAAAATCAGTTAATTGTCTCCTTAGCAACCCAACAACAACAAAATCAATCTCAACAATTAGAGAAACAAGCACAAATTGATCAAGCGCAACAGAATATTAATACCCTAAAAAATGCCTATCAATTTCAGAAAGAAGAAAGATTATCTCAACTTAATCAAGCGCGACAAACCCTAACTAATAGTCAAACTACTAATCAATTAGCAGAGAGTAGTTTATTAAGTAGTCAGCGAGAAGTAAAACGCTATAGTCAACTCAGACAACAGGGAGTAATTCCAGAAATCAATTTAGTAGACAAGCAAGATATCGCTAAGGAAAAGCAAAAATTATATGCACAAAGTCAGTCAGATATTCAACAAGCTAAGTTACGTTTAGCAGAACAACAAAGTAGTTATGGGCGAAATTTGCGCCAAGCTCATGCCGATATTGAACAGGCTAAATTGCGACTGGGAGAACAACAAGGAAGCTATCAAACTTTAACCCTTTCTGGTCAGTCAGCAGTGTTAAAAATCGCCGAACAACAGAAAAGTTTAGACACAGATATTAGTTCTCTCAAATCAGATATTTCTCAAACTAAACGCCAAATTGATGCCTTAAAATTTCAGTTAGGACAGCGAGAAATTAAAGCTTCTGTGAATGGGATATTATTTCAACTACCAATTCAAAAACCCGGTTCAGTTGTGCAAGTAGGGACAATGGTTGCCGAAATTGCCCAAGATAATTCACCCTTAATAATTCGAGCGCAAATGGCAACTACAGACAGTGGTTTTTTGCGGTTAGGATTACCAGTAAAACTCAAATTTGATGCTTATCCTTTTCAGGATTATGGTATTATCTCAGGAGAGTTAATTAAAATTTCTCCTAATACGATAGAGATAGATACAGCTAATGGCAAAGTAGCCGCTTATAACTTAGAAATTTCTCTCAAATAAAGTTGTATTCCCACTGCTAATAAATGTATTCCTTTGCGTCCAGGGGATACAGCAACCGCTGAGGTAATTGTCCGTCAGCGACGAATTATTGATTTTCTACTTGACCCCTTTAAAAAATTGCAACAAGGAGGAGTGAAATTGTAGAAAATTTATCGAATTACCTCCCTTAGTCCTCCCTTGTTTCCCTCGTTCCCATACTCTGTATGGGAATGAATTACGGAAGGCTCTGCTTTCATTAATACTAAGTCATGGAGGCAGAGCCTCTAGGTAGCATTCCCAGTCTGAGACTGGGAACGAGAAGGGGGGAAACAATTAATTCAGTCCCCTCTCTTTAGTCTTTCCCCTCGTTCCCATACTCTGTATGGGAATGAATTACGGAAGGCTCTGCCTTCATTAATACTAAGCCATGGAGGCAGAGCCTCTAAGTAGCATTCCCGGTCGGAGACTGGGAACGAGAAAAAATTCATCGAATTGTCTCCTCCCCTTAGCAAGGGGAGGGTTAGGGTGGGGTATAATTTATTTATGTATTTAAGGAGCAAATTATGTCCGAACCTATCACCATTACCCAATCAGATATTTTACAACAAATTAAATTATCCTGTAAAATACCTGAGTTAGTTGAGCAAATTGTCAACCGAAAAGTGATTATAACTACTGCGGAAGAAGCAGGGATAAAAGTAGAAATTGAAGAATTACAAAAAGCAGCGGATTTTCTGCGATTAAATAATGACCTGACCAGTGCTAATGACACTTGGAAATGGTTAGAAAAATATGGTTTATCTATAGATGATTTTGAAGATATAGTCTATACTGGTGTGGTTACTGCTAAGTTAAGCAAACATTTATTTTCTGATCAAATCGAACCTTTCTTCTTTGAAAATCAGCTAAATTATGCTGGTGTGGTCATGTATGAAGTTGTATTTAATGATGAGGATTTAGCAATAGAACTTTTCTATGCAGTCAAAGAAGGTGAAATGAGTTTTTATGATGTAGCTCACCAATATATTCAAGATATAGAATTACGTCGTAAGGGAGGATATTTAGGAATATTAAATCGTCGGGATTTAAAGCCAGAAATATCTGCTGCTGTCTTTGGTGCGAAACCTCCACAGGTAATTAAACCGATAATTACTTCTAAAGGGGTACATTTAATTTTTGTTGAGGAGATTATTCAACCGGAATTGAATGATAAATTGCGTCAGCAAATTGTTAGCGATTTACTATTAAGTTGGATGAAAAAACAAGTTAATCAAACAGAGATTAATGTGAATTTCGAGTGATTTAATCACAAAAATGAAAAATGTTCTCGTTCCCATACTCTGTATGGGAATGAATTACAGAAGGCTCTGCCTTCATTGATACTAAGTCACGGAGGCAGAGCCTCTCAGTAGCATTCCCAGTCGGAGACTGGGAACGAGGAAACGAGAAAAAAATCTTTTTTTACACAGCAACAGACTTTCTTGATAAATTAGCACTAATTTCATCGCTACTGGGTAATGAAACTAAAGGACAACCTAATGTTTCAAAATCAAGGGTTTCAATTCCACGAACCCAAGGAGCAAAACGCCCTGGTATAAGTTTAAGCTGACCATCTGGCTGTAAAGTACCAACGTCATTACGTTCATCTGTAAGCGCTACTGTACATTTATTAACTTTTCCGTTAGCACGAATAACTAAAGAGTTAGGACGTGCAGCATAACAAACATATTCCGGTGATACATCATTATTCTGTGGTGATTTTAAGTCATCACCAAATAATTTAGATTGAAGTATTTTATTAGCTGCTTCCTTCTCAGCTTCTGAAAAAACCTTGATTGAACTATCATTAGGTCCACCAAAATGCTCAATACCTTTAAAGAAAGCAGAGAACCTGGAATCAGGTAAAAATTCTTTTTTAATATCTTCCAACAAAGGATCAAGCAAGTTAAATGTATCTGGATTAAAATGAAGACGTAACAAGATAGAAACTGGTAATGAACTATCCCGTATTGCTAGTAAATTATTCCAAATTCGCTCAAATGTACTTTTACCATCTGCCCGAATCCGGCTCTGATCATGAATTTCCTTTGGTCCATCAAGGGAAATTTGGTAATGTGTAACCCCTACATTAGCTAAAGCAGAAGCAGTATTAATATCTAGTAAATAACCATTGGTTGTCATAGATCCTGAATACTGCAAATGAGAATTTTTTGCCGCTAAAGATGTAGCATATTCAGAGATATCTAAAACAATATCCTTAGCAATCAGGGGTTCACCACCAAACCAGGATAGGTTTAAAAAATTCAACTTTGAAGATCGTTTGTCTAAAAGAGCTTTAATACCTGAGATTACTTCAGGTTTCATTCTCCCTATGGAAAAATCTTCATAGCAATAAATACAACGAAAGTTACATTGTTCTGTTGGGAAAATAATTAATTCAAAAGCTTTATCAGATATTAATCCCGCACGCACCAAGTTAGCTTGTTTTACAGTTTCTATTGTTGTCATTTGACAAATTCCTTATATTAGTTTTTTGCTTGAAAATGCGATCGCTACATTTAGTATGTTGTAACGATCGAATTTCAAGTAAGTGTTATTATTCAGAGGATATCTGATTGGATGAAGAATGAGATTGAGGCGTTAGACTGAACCTAGACCACTTCTCATTATTTGATTTTGCACTTATTGTTTATTACAACACATTTTTTGTTTGTTGCACCACCAACTATCATGTTAAGTTCTTCAGGCTTTAACTCTTGAAGCGCCCCTGCTAATGCTGGATCATTTACTAGTAATTCTCCATCTTCATTAATTTCAAAGATTTGAATGTTAGCCATCTTAGTATTCTCCTTGGTTTTAAAAAGTCAAAAAATCTAGAAAAAACAGGAAATGTTATACTTTTTCATTTCCTGACTACATCCTATTCAAAATAAAAACCTCTGTCTAGAGACTTAGACAAAATAAAAGTGACATAATTGTTTCAGTTTTGTCACTTTCAATAGCTTGATGATAACAGCATTTTCCGCACAAATATCCGTAAAATTGCCCTTTTAAGTTGAAAATATCACTAAAAAACGCACAATTACGGACTAAAAATAGCCAAAAAAAGTGACATAATTGCAGCAATTATGTCACTTTTGCCTATTAACTTAAATACAAACAAATGCCCGACTTACTTAAGAAGTCAGGCATCTATCTTAATCAAGACTTATTTTATGTACTTTATTGCTAATCTACCTTACATATATTTGAAGATTTCAACAAGAGGATTAATCTAATTGCAACCAATTAAGTAAATCCGCCATACTGCTAAAATCTAGTAAAGCCTCGCTTAGATTTTCCAACTGATTAACAGAAAGAGATTGAATCCGCTGTGTTGTTTCCGGTGATAATTCACCCAATCGCCTTTTAAGCAGTTTTAAAATAACCAACCGTTCTCCTTCCTGTCTACCTTCTTCTATTCCCCGCTCGTAACCTATGCGCTCACCAGTGGTAATATATCTCATAGTTCGCTCCTGCTCGAATTTTTTATACTCCGACCACAATTGATTTTCCAATGGTTTTGGTAAAATCATCACCCAGTCTATAAAGCGATACAGGTTACGAATATCTTGCTCTTGTAAGCCTAAATCGTATAACCTGCGAATTAAACTGAATTTCCAGATTTTGCGTTTTTGGGGATATGAGCGCGTTTGCTGGGTTTTCAAATGCGCCATAACCACTGTAGCAAAAGGATTCTTACTATTTTCTAACTCTTGCCACCGTTGTTCATAATCTAACAGTTTAATGCTACCAAATTCAAAATTTAACTTTGTCTGGGGATAATTGTAACCGTAATTACTCGGTCGCCATTCACGGTTTGTGTCACATAAAATCGCCAAACTGGTTGCGGGTTGACCAAAACTGTCAAAAATGCGATAATTGTAGGTAAACATCCGTTGACTGAAATTATCTTCTTTTTTTCCCTGAATTTCTACATGGACTAATAACCACAATTGTTCACCCTGAATTTGCCAAACTTTGACTAATTGATCAGCATATCTCTTTCCTTGTTCGGCTTCACGGGTAATTTGTTGAAATTCTTTATCCAGAAATTCATAAGGACGTTCCCAGTTAATTAGTGCCTCGGTTTCGGGAAAAAAGAATTGCATTGCTTGGGGAAAATATGCGGTGAGAATTTCTTTCCATGGACTATCAAAATCAGCCCGTTTATTAGTAATATTGGTCATGAATTAATGGCAGATGATTATTTATCTTACCTCAAATTATTAGTTACTGAATAAGAGTTATATAATCTGAATTATAGATATAGCAATTCTCCCTGGTTTGTGAAGGGATTTTTTGGAACGAACCACAGAGGACACAGAGGACACAGAGGTAGAGAAAAGGAGGTATTTATGTCTTATTTAGGATACATAATTGCAGCAATTATGTCCCTTTTATTTTTTACTTTCAATATAAACAGATACCCGACTTCTTTAAGAAGTCGGGTATCTATATTAATCGAGGCTGATTTAATGTATTCTTTTGCCAACCCACCTACGCTTTAAATAGGGATTAATCTGATGGAAACTCCAGCAATTTTTCACTCCTATTGCTTTTTTCAGCCAGCCCTAACTATCATTCTCTAGGACTTGGAGAATTTTCAGATAAAACTCTTCCACCCTTTTTGCTGCTACTTCACCACTAGCAGCATAGTGATTTAAACCAGGAGAACCATTGACTTCAATGAGCGTATAATCTACCATCGGCATAGTTATATCATGGGTGAGTATATCCACCCCTGTTAATCTTAATCCCATATCTTTAGTAATGTTAATTGCTAATTTTTGAAAATCAGGATGAATCCTTTCAGAAAAATCTACCGCTTCACCTCCACTGGATAAATTAGCACTATCCAAAAGATAGATAATATTATTATTAGGAATCACACTATTCCAATCAATATTTTGCGTTTTTAATTTTTGGGAAATGCGAAAATCATCAAATTTAATCACATTTTTTCTCCCCATGTTCAAAAATTTTTCCTGTTTTTGTTGAAGTAACTCTAAAACATTAGATATACCATCACCAACAACAAATAAGGGAATTCTTTGATAAGCGGTAATCACCTCATCATCCAAAACAACAATTCTATAGTCATTACCACTATAAAACTTTTCTACAATCAATCCTGATTTAATTTCAAAGATTTTATGAGCTACATCATAATATTCTGCCTGATTATATACCTTAGTCACCAAAATGCCTTGACTAAGATTCAGAGGTTTAACAATTACTGGAAATCCGATTGATTGTGCATAATTAAATCCATCATGAATATTTCTAGGATGAGCTATTTTCGCACATAACTGATCAGTAAAAAATGTCTTACCCTCCGTTACTCGATATCCAAGCTGCTTGAGGAAAAAATTACTATAGGCTTTATCTTTGACTAACTCGGCTGAAGCAAGACCGTTAATATTCAATTTGGCATAACTAAAAACTGATCTTTTCCCGTTTTTAAAAGTAATATGCCCAACTAATTTATATTCTGGTTCAAGTAAAACCACAGCCCCTATTTGTAATGCTACTTTTTGGATGATTGATGTAATTGACATTTTTATTTTGCAAGATGATCTCAAATGATTGAAGCTTGGTATGGTTTATACCAATATTTCTTGTCTCTATTTAAGTTTAAATACTGAACTAATACAGTATATATTAGTCCGAATTAAATAAAAGCAAAGATTGTCAGAAAATAAGTTGTTGCACCAAGTATTGACAATTTTTAAAATATGTAATAACAAGGTGGCATCATCAATAAAAGACGCTAGTAAATCTTTGGTTAAGAGACATACTAACGCCCTTCACTCAAGTTCTTATGCATAAAATAATCATGCCACAAAATACGGATTACAAAAATAGCACTTCAGAAGATCTCACAATTCCTGCGGCAAGAGAAGATAACGCCTACAAAAAAAGGCTGAATGGTTGGGCTGTAGCCCGTATCGTTAGCGAACGGGAAAAAGTTATTGTTTCCCGGTTTCGCAGTCGTTCTGATGCCGAAGGCTATATTCAACACATCCGTCAGATGATTCCTGATACTGTTTTTGAACTTTTCTTTGATTGCCAACGGGAAGAAGTTGTCGTGTAAATTTACGGAATGGCTGACTGGTGCAAGGGAAAAATTATCTTCCCCAACCTCCCCAACCTCCCCAACCTCCCCAACCTCCCCAACCTCCCCTACTTCCCCTACCACCCCTACCACCCCTACCACCCCTACCACCCCTACCACCCCTACCACCCCTGCTTATCCGAACAGCATTGAGTCAGCAGTCCATTGTGCTTGAGTAAAGCCTTGGTACTGGGTTCTCGTCCCCGGAAGGTTTTAAAGACATCCATGGGATGCTGACTGCCACCTAGTGCTAAAACCGTATCTCGGTAACGTCTGCCAATGGCGTGGATTGCGGCTTCATCTTCTAAGCCCACTTCTTCAAAAGCAGCAAAAACATCAGCACTGAGAACCTCAGCCCACTTATAGCTATAGTATCCGGCTGCATAACCCCCTTCAAAAATATGACCGAAAGCACATAGAAACGCATCCTCCGGCAATGGTGGTAATACAGTTGTTAACTTAGCAATGCGGTGTCGCAGATCTGTCACGGTTTCCTGACTATTGGGAGAATAGCGGTAGTGTAATTCCAAATCAACACTACTAAAATCTAGTTGCCGCAACATAGTTGAACCGCTCATGTAATTACGTGCTGCCAACAATTTTTGGTAATAATGCTCTGGTAATGATTCCCCTGTTTGATAATGTTTAGCCATACCAAACAAGGTTTGGCGGTCATAGCACCAGTTTTCCATAAATTGGCTCGGTAATTCCACAGCATCCCACTCAACATTATTAATACCTGCTGCTCCCAGATAATCCACCTTAGTCAGCATATGATGTAAGCCATGGCCAAATTCATGGAACAATGTCTCCACCTCATCAAAAGCCATCAAACTCGGATTTCCATCCACAGGGGGAGTTTGGTTACAAATCAAATAAGCTACAGGGAGACGGATAGTAGTCAAATCATTTTCTGTAACTTTCCTCCGGTGAATGCAAGCATCCATCCAAGCCCCACCACGCTTTTCTGCGGGACGGCTGTAAGCATCTAAGTAAAAATAAGCAATAGGTTCACCATATTTATCAGCAATTTGGAAATAACGCACATCCTCATGCCATATTGGGGCTTGGCCATCAGCCGGTGTCACCGTCACCCCAAAAAGCCTTTTTACTAGCCCAAATAGCCCATCTAGGACTTGAGGGAGGGGAAAATAGGGCAGTAATTCTTCCGCAGTAAAAGCAAATTTTTCTTCCCGTTGCCGTTCAGCCCAAAAGCCAATATCCCAATGCTGCAAATTTTCGGCTTCTGCTGCTCCCTTGGCTTTAGCAAAGGCTTTGAGTTTTTCTAAATCTTTGACAGCAGCATGATAACTAGCTTGACGGAGTTCTTCTAATAGTTTTTCGACAGAGGCAACATCTTTGGCCATCTTACTAGCCAAACTCAGTTCAGCAAAAGTCTCAAAGCCAATTAATTGAGCTAGTTCTTTTCTTAACTCTAAAATACGGATAATCAAAGGATTATTATCTAATTCCCCAGAAGATGCCCTGGTAATATAAGCCTTATAGATTTTTTCCCGTAAATCCCGCCGGGTACTGTGCTGCATGAACGGGAAATAGCTAGGAAAATCTAAAGTAATATGCCACGGTCCATGTTCTGGTGTAGCATTTTCCTCTCCAGCCGCCCGCGCAGCTTGGGCTGCAAGACTCAACAAGCTACTTGGTAAGCCATCAATGTCATTGTGGGTGGTGAGAATTAAAATAAAGCCTTTAGTGGCATCTAGAACGTGATTAGCAAATCTAGTCGCTAGTTCTGCTAATTCCATTTGGATATTATTAAACCGTTCTCTGTCTTTTCCTTCTAAACCAACACCAGACAATTCTGCATCTCGAATTGCCGCTTTGATAATTCTCTGTTGGGCTGAATTTAAAGTTTCCCAGGTAGGACTATGGCGAATTGCTTTAAAAGCATTATAAATAGGTTTGCTTTGTCCCAGGATATTCATAAACTGAACTACTTGCGGCTGTACCTTTTCATAGGCAATACGTAGTTCTGGACTATTTTTTACACCCATTAAATGATTTAGGATTCCCCAACTCCAATTTAGCCGTTCTGTCAATTTTTCTAGAGGTTCTACTAAGCCGCTCCAAGTAGGCTCTATATTTGCCTCTAAGTCAGTTAATTGCTTTTCAAGTTCTCCTAACAGATAACTAAAAGCTGGTTCGACTTGCTCCGATTTAATAGCCGCAAATGCGGGTAAACCAGAGCTTTGAAGTAGGGGATTCTGATAAATAGTAGCAGTTGCACGCATGGTAATGAGCTAATAGCCGATGAATTAATTGGGAACAACGATTGATTTTTCTTTATATAACTAATAATTTAGCGTTACGACAAAATTTCGCATTGCTAGAATGGCAATCTTACTAAACAGAATACAGAAGTTAGGAGATTATGAGCAATTAAGTAAGGTTTTATACAATAAATAATTGAATCTACCTCAATTCTTATGCCAGTTATACAAAAAAGTTCATTTTGATAGCGTAGCGTAGTGTGGCGTAAACCATCCTCCTGCAACTTTTAACAACTGAATTCCTGTTTGATAACTGAGATACATCATCCAGAAGCTAAAAGCAGAATTGTAGCAATTATTTTCAAAATAATGACTTTTATTTTGTCGAGTTTTGTGGTGATAATTCACCATAATCAATTTTGAATACTTAATAAAGTTATGAAATTTTGACTTTCTGTTTTGCTGACACTGCGCTAGTGTTGTTAAGTTCTGCTCATGTATTAGCAGAACTTAAAACTAAAACAATTGAGTACAAGCAAGGAAGTACAGTATTAGAAGGATGTCTTGCTTATAATGATGCTATTGAAGTTAAGCGTACCTTTACTAAGTAATATTTTGTGGGTTTGAACACTGATTATATCTGCAAGGGCTGGTAATTGGTAAAATTATCATCTGTTACCTGTTCCCTGTTTTCTCAAAATTATGTCTCATCTTCCCCCACTAAATACAGAAACAATTTGGGCAATCATTAATGATAAAATTGATGATGATACTGTAAAAAAATTATTATGGTATCACCTGGGTTATCGCTATAATCCCATTACAGACACATGGACTAATAGTGAAGTAGCACCAACCTGGAGAGATGAATATCCACAACCACCGGATTTTATTGATTCTCGTCCAGCAATTATGAAATTGACTCGTTCTATTCCTCCAGAAAATAAACAGGCTCTCAAAGAAAAACTCGGTTTTAAAGGTTACAAAATCGGTGAATTTAGTCCGCGACAAACTCGCAGAGCCACATCAGCAAATTGGTTATTAAGTTATATGTTAATAACCACTGGTAAAATTGAGTAAAGTTACTATATTTAGTAATTTTCCAAAAATATCCCCTGCTTCTCTAAGGTTGGGGACAGGAGCTTTTTATCTAAATTTCTGGATTAAATTATTGTTTTATGTCCAAATGTTATGGAAATAACACGGACTTATCTTGTATTTTTCTGAAAAACTGTGTATATTAATATATTCAACCCTTGCATAGAGTAATCTGATCTAAATTTGTGCAACTTGTTTTTTTAACAAACTACTTTAGGCTTAAAGAGAACAAGAAACGTTTTCACAGATATTTGAGAATTACTACCGTATAACACAAATCCAGAGATTTCTGCTATGATCCACAAATTAATTAACACTAACATTAAGAGTTCTCATGTTTTACCAACTCCTAATGAAGTGAAGGCAAAATTACCTTTAACGAAAACTGCTGAAAATACAATTTTAAAATTCAGACAAGAAATAGAACATATTCTAGATTTTCAAGACCGACGTAAATTCATTGTCGTCGGTCCTTGTTCAATTCATGATCCAAAAGCAGCCATAGAATATGGAGAAAACTTGCTAGGTCTAGCCGAAAAAGTTCAGGATAAACTGCTGCTAATTATGCGGGTTTATTTTGAAAAACCCCGAACTACAGTAGGCTGGAAAGGATTAATTAATGATCCAAAAATGGATGATTCTTTTCATGTAGAAGAAGGAATTTCAATTGCCAGGAACTTACTATTAAAGTTGACAGAGTTAGGATTACCAACTGCCACAGAAGCACTTGATCCCATCATCCCTCAATATATCAGTGAATTGGTATCTTGGTCAGCAATTGGCGCAAGAACCACCGAATCGCAAACACACCGAGAAATGGCCAGTGGTTTATCTATGCCGGTGGGATTTAAAAATGGTACAGACGGGAATATTCAAGTTGCAGTAAATGCGCTTAAATCAGCGAACACACCCCATCATTTCCTGGGTATCAATCAAAAAGGACAAGTGAGTGTATTTCAAACTAAAGGAAATGCTCATGGCCATGTAATCTTGCGTGGAGGAACTCAGCCTAATTTTGATGCAGAGAACATTAAACTAGTAGAAGAACAATTAAAAGCAGCCAACTTATCACCAAGAATAGTTGTTGATTGTAGTCATGGTAATACCAACAAAGATTATAGATTACAATCCATAGTCTTTGAAAATATTATTCAGCAAATAATAGATGGCAATAATTCCATCGTCGGCATGATGCTAGAATCAAACTTGTACGAAGGTAGCCAACCGATAACCGGAAAACGAGAAGACTTGCAATATGGTGTTTCCGTAACAGATAAATGTATCAATTGGCAAGAAACAGAAAGAATTATTTTAGCTGCTCACGCTAAATTGGAGTAAACCGACAGCATTTTTCATGTATTTACACCGTAAATAGATATACCTCTTCCTTTGCGTCTTTGCTCCTTTGCGTCTCTGCGCGAAACAAAAACAAAATGTAGTTGCGCTTTAATTCCAAGTGCAGCTACATGACAAATACAAATGGGATTGGTGCGGATCGAACGCACGGCCTAGCGCTTAGGAGGCGCTCGCTCTATCCAACTGAGCTACAACCCCAAGAATGAACCAAATATTATCATAGCAGTATTTTTAGTGAGACTGCCAGTAATTATCCCAATCATCACCACCAACTTCTAAACCGCATAGATTACTACTGGCATTGAGGATAACTTGAGATTTGCTGCCATTAAGTTCTCGCAATTCTAAATTTAGCTCCCCTTGCATAGTATCCCGACAACAAAAATTTAAACCATTGCTTGTCGGTGCGCGGAGAGATGTACCTGGTAACTGGGTAGTTCCTGTCAGTTCAATTTCGTAATTTAGGTTTTTGGCTTGCATTTGCCATCTACCCCAGGGCTGAATTTGCCATTTTACTTCTGAATTCCAAGGAACAAATTCATAAAATTTGCCTTGGTGGTGGATACCAATCATCGCCACTGATTCCATCCACCATAATACACCACGTTTACCGCCACCGGCTGTTAAAGCTAAATCGGGTTGATTAATAAAAGAATTGCAATTTAGCCAAAACCATTTTTGGGGAAAAGCACCACCCCAATTTTTTTCTGCGTATGCTGGAGCATTTGTAAATTCATAAATTTTACCATGCCAATCAATCCAACCACTGGCTAAACCGTGAGCCATTAAAATTTGCCAGCCGGGTTCAAATATCTGCGAAAATGATAGCCAACCAGCGGTTGATTGCTGAAGACTATTTTGATTTCCCCATGCGTATACGGGTTTAATTTCGTATTCCCATCGGCAATAATTACCAGTGGCAGGATCTGTAATTATGCCTTGATTTAAGGTGGCTGTGGCTTGATAACCTTCTTGAATATGGTGTGTAAATTCACTGGGGATAAGATACAGGGGGGAAACTTGTAAGTTAGTTTTTCCCCAATGTCCTAATCCTAAAACATCCCGACTCGCCCAAAATTTATTCACATCGGGAAAGGTGCGACAAAGATATTCATCATTTATGCCCAGTATTTGGGCTGCACCGCCGCTGTAGGGCTGATTACCGCTGGGATCTTCGATAGAGTACATGAAGGCGATAGTTTGCTTAATTTCGGGCAGTGTGACGCGGTAATACCAGCCTTCAAAGAAACGACGATGGCTACAGTCCCAATGATAGCCGCTATGGGGAGTTTGAGTGAAATCGAGGAGGTTTTTAGGAATACTCGGCATAAGGTGTCTTTTTTGCTTACTTTTCAGTATGGGCAATGCGGAGATTTTGGATTAAGATGATTCAGGATGCGATCGCCATATCAAAGCAATCACTGAATTTAATCTTATGTCACATTCCGTAATCTCGCTGTTGCTATCCATAATTACTCGAAAAAATGCCCCCCCAAAAATAAAATCAAACATCTGTAGCCACAAAAGACATTTGATTAGCTGTCAATATTCCCATCTGCCAATAAACCCTACTTTCAAATGCGGGTTGGGTTGGTAAGTCTCCCATTAACTCAGCCTTGCTGTATCGTCTTTGTACCGCTTAGTCTCAACTTCAGCAGTGAGAAACTTTACATTTTAGTATCTGCTGTGATTAAATATTTAGTGTTGGGTATATCTATTTAGAATTCACCCACTAACTGTCGCAAAATCCCGCAGTCTATTTAAATTGTATCCATCCGGGAAGAATTGTGAAAGTATGGGGCTGAATATTTTACAAAGCAACAGCGCAACACAACGCTCATGTTATGTTTCATGGTGATTGCTCTGCAACGCAAAAGTAAACAACCTAACCTACAAATTAAGGCTTCTTACAATTTTGACAAGGTATTTATGAATTAAAGCTTTTTTTCAATTTGGCGAAGCTATTGTTTACAAGTTCATTTTTTTACAAGCAACTTCAAAAAAATACTTATGTTAGAGATAGGATTTGAGACTAATAGAGGCAGCAGCAGCATTCAGTTAGTAAAACTCCCACGCTTTATATCTCTATTCCTGATGGTGGGGGATGTCCTTGGCCTATTTGTCTGCTTGGGACTTACTTCTTACTGGACGTTAAATAATCCATTGACAGGATTTGACCCATTTGTCTGCGGATTTATCTTACTGGTTTTAACAGGGATGTATTTGTCAGATACATACCATCCAGAGAAAGAAATTGCAGGTTTACAAGCTCCAAATCGCATTCTCATCAGTAGTGGAATAATTACCCTCATCACTTCATTGGTAATTTATCTATCGGAGAGTTGGGAACAGGATTCAGGAGGGATGAGGGGTATATTGCTAGTTAATCTGGGAATATTTACAATCTGGGCAATCATATTAAGACTATTGGCATTCAATTGGTGGCGATCAAAGTCCCACCAGGGTCGTTGGTTAATGCTAGGATCTGGCAATCATGCGATAAAGTTTGCCCAAATGTTCTTAACACGGAATCCCTTGGGAAGATTAGTTATCCTGACTGAAAATGGCCAACAACTGCCTGAATTAGCAGAAATAGAACCCCAACTAAGTCATGAAGGCTGCCTCAGCGACCTATCTGATTGGAGTCAGCAACCCTTATTAGGGGTGGTAGTAGGGACAAAAATCAGTCTCTCTGATGTACAAGTGCAAAGTTTAATGCAACTACGACTCAAAGGCATCCCTGTTTACCAGTTGCCCGATATTTGGGAAACTTTATGCTACAAACTTCCCTCCTCTCTACTTGAAGATGAGTGGTTTGCTTTTAGTAGTGGCTTTAACCTGGTATTTTGTGGTTTTAGTCTCAAAATCAAGCGGTTTACAGATATAATGCTGACTGGAGTATTATCTGTGCTGCTACTGCCACTCATGGTCATTGTTGGTTTAATCATTAAGTTAGATAGTCCAGGTCCAATTTTCTATAGCCAATTACGAACAGGATTATACGGTAAACCATTTCGGGTTTACAAGTTCCGTTCCATGTCTCAGGATGCTGAAAAGAAGGGCGCACAATGGGCAATTCAACGAGATCCACGCATTACCAGGGTGGGATATTGGCTACGAGTTTTGCGAATTGACGAACTACCTCAGATTTGGAATGTGTTATCTGGAGAAATGAGCCTGATTGGTCCTCGTCCAGAGAGGCCAGAGTTTGATGTCAAGCTCAAAGAAGCAATTCCTTATTATGAAATGCGCTATTTAGTCAAACCAGGAATCACAGGTTGGGCGCAGGTACTTTATCCATACGGAGCTTCCCTGGAAGATGCCTATGAAAAGCTGGCTTACGACCTTTACTATATCAAGAACTATTCTTTATGGTTGGATATAGTCATAGTCTTAAAAACCATCAGAGTTGTTTTATTGGGTAAAGGCAGATGAATCAAAAAGTCTTGGTGACAGGAGGTGCAGGCTATATTGGTTCCCACGTCGTGCGTCAACTAGGCGAGGCTGGTTATAATATAGTCGTATATGACAATTGCTCTACGGGTTTACCCCAATCCGTACTCCATGGTGAGCTAATTATTGGCGATTTAGGAGATATAGACCGCCTTTACCAAGTCTTTGGCAAACATCAATTTAGTGCAGTCCTGCACTTTGCAGCTAGTCTAGTTGTACCAGAATCCGTTGCCTATCCCCTCGATTACTACGCAAATAATACACGGAATACTCTGAATTTGCTCCGGTGCTGTAGTGTCATGGGTGTTAACCAATTGATATTTTCTAGTACAGCCGCAGTTTACGGCGAACCCCAAGAAAATCCAGTCACCGAGTCTACTCCTACCCTACCAATTAATCCCTACGGACGCTCCAAACTGATAAGCGAATTCATGATTCAAGACTATGGACTAGCTTCTTGTCTGCGGTATGTAATTCTCCGCTATTTCAACGTCGCCGGAGCCGACCCCGGTGGCAGAATCGGACAAAACTCAAGCAATGCAACTCATTTGATTGCCAATGCCTGTAATGCCGCCCTGAAACGCCAATCAGAATTGAAGATCTTTGGCACTGATTTTCCCACCCCAGATGGTACAGGAATTCGAGATTATATCCATGTTGAAGACTTAGCCGCAGCCCATGTTGATGCGTTACGCTATCTGGAACGAGATGGAGAAAGTCAAGTTCTCAACTGTGGTTATGGAGAAGGTTATAGTGTCCGGCAAGTTGTGGAACGGGTCAAAGCTATTTCTGGTGTGGATTTTCCCGTAATTGAAGTAGCGCGTCGTCCCGGAGATCCAGCCTGTGTGACTGCTGATGCAGAGAAAATTAAGCAGGTATTGAACTGGCAACCCAAGTATAATAACCTAGACAATATCATCTACAGCTTTCTATCGTGGGAAAAAGGTAAGACATGAACTTCTTTGATTAAATTTCATAGCCTGTAATTTTGCAAACTCTTCAATTTATCGAATAGTGTGTAAAAAGGATTATTTACTACCTTGTCCATTTTCTGTTTTGTTGGATTTCGCTGTCGCTTAACCCAACCTACAAATCAAGACTTTTGGCGATTTGGACAAGGTATTGCCGGAAATGACTTAATTTTGTGCAAATACATGATCTACAATTTCTACAACACTTAAGTTCTAACTTAGTATATTTTTTTAAATTAATTTATGTCTATTAACCAAGAAGACCAAGATTCCTCTTTTGATATCCAACAATACTGGCTAACATTCAAAAGACATTGGCTGGTGACATCAATTGTCTTTGCCTCTGTCTTAGGAGTCACAGCCTTGCTCACTTACTCAGCAAAACCAATTTACGAATCCGAAGGCAAGCTGGTTTTCACCAAAAAAAGTGGGGCTTCCTCACTCGCAGGTCTCTCCCAATCTCTGGGAGAACTGGGCGGATTGACAAACCTCAGTAACCCAGTAGATACCGAATCTGAGATCATCCGCTCCTACCCCATTGTTATAAAAACTATTACCACACTGAATTTGACAAATGATCAAGGCAAACAGATTTCTTTGGAGAACTTTCTCAAAAAACTGAAGCTGAAGACTATCCGAGGAACGGATGTGATCCAGCTTTCTTACAGGAGTACTAATCCGCAAGAAGCAGCAGATGTGGTCAATTCTTTAATGAAATATTATCTGGAGAGTAATATTCGCACTAACCGCACCGAGGCCAGATCCGCGCGAGAATTTTTAGACAAGCAATTACCAGAGGTCGAGAAAAGAGTTACGAAGGCAGAAATGACCTTGCGTCGCTTTAAAGAAAACAACCGGGTGGTAGCTCTGGATGTAGAAGCCAAAACTGGTTTGGAATCTCTTGGAAAACTAGATGAGGCAATTACCCGCAGCCAAGGCGAATTAGCGGCAGCTTACACTCGATCTGTGGCTTTGCAGTATGAAATGAAGTCAACTACACAAGAGGCGGTTGATCTCAGTGCATTAAGTCAATCTCGTGGCGTACAGCAGGTACTCACAGAATACCAGAAAACACAATATGACCTAGCAACAGCGCGAACACTTTATACTAGTGATAATCCAAAAGTTGTGAATTTGGTATTGAAAGAGGCATCTCTTAAAAAGTTACTAGAAGAGCGAGTTACCCAAACCATTGGTAGTTCCAAGTCTCTCCCCCAACAGAATTTGCAGGTAGGAGAACTCAAACAGGCATTAACTCAAGATCTAGTCAAATCAGAGGTGGAAAGGTTAGCCTTAACAAACCAAATCGGAGAATTGCGAAAGGTATTTATAATTAATAGGCGACGTTTGGATAGCTTACCTCGACTGGAACAACAACAGCTACAGCTACAGCGACAGTTATCCGTGGCACAAATCACCTATCAAGAATTTCTGAAGCAATCTCAGTTAGTTCAGGTGCTAGAAAATCAGAATGTAGGTAATTCGCGGATTATCTCTGAGGCTTTAGTTCCTGAACGTCCCGTTTCTCCCAAGATTCCCCTCAACTTAGCACTAGGCGGATTTTTGGGAATCCTCTTAGGTGCGGGAACAGCGCTGCTGTTGGAATCTATGAATCAATCTCTCAAAAATGTTGAAGAAGCGAATCGGCTGTTGGGTTTTCCTTTGCTGGGGGCGATTCCCCAATATGGTGAAAAAAATCCAAAACATCGGCAGGAAGGTCGGCAAGAGTTGCCCTTGTTGGATAACCCCTATTCACCAGTCAGTACATCTTTTGAAATGCTCCAGACTAATTTAGGCTTTACCCTATCTGACAAAGAATTACGGGTAATTTTGCTCACTAGTTCAACCCCCGGAGAAGGTAAATCTTTTGTGGCAGCAAATTTAGCCCTAGCCGCAGCCCACGTAGGACGACGAGTGCTGTTAGTGGATGCCGATATGCGCCGTCCCCGTCAGCACCGCGTTTGGGAAATACCCAATTTATTGGGACTAAGCAATATCTTAGCAGGTCAGATGCAGTTAAAAAATGCTGTCCAGGAGGTATCTCCCCAGGTGAATATGTTGCCAGCCGGAAAAATTCCGCCTAACCCAGTCGCACTTTTGGATTCCCAGCGCATGGCTGACTTGATTGCAGAAGCAAGGAATGATTATGATTTTGTCATCATTGACACACCACCCTTGACTGCTGTTACTGATCCACTGATTGTTGGTAAGTATGTGGATGGATTATTGCTGGTTGTCCGTCCTGGCAAGGTGGAATATTCAGCGGTGAAGTCATCGAAATTATTACTTAATCATGGGAAAGTGCCTATTTTGGGAATGGTAGTGAATGGTATTAGTGAGGAAAGTAGTTATGGTGGGTATTATTATCAGAGAGGTTATTACGGTCAGAAAGTAGATAGTAAGGGGAAGTTTTCTCAGGCCAATCTGCGGTAAGATTTGACTTTATTTCCCGCTCATGTAATATTAACCTAATAAGATGTAGAGTTTTTTGGTTGGTGCAAATACAGTTTGCACCGCTAAGAAATTAACTAAAATTATTCGTTTTTTAGGAGTTGAGCTTTGATGGTCTTTTGATCTCAGTTCCTCCCTCGCCACCTACTCGTAACTGGGAAGGCTGAAGTAGGGGAAAGCTATGTCTAAATTATGGTATAATTATCAAAACGATGTCGACTAAGGGCTACAATAATTATCCTTTATGACCATCAGCGCCATAAAATATCTCACATTGCAGGAGTTTCTGATGCTACCGGAAACAAAGCCAGCATCAGAGTTCTTGGGTAGGGAAATTATTCAAAAACCTACGCCGAAAGGAAGACACAGCCGACTGCAAGGGAAACTTAGTGGCGAAATTAATTTGGTGAGTGAATCTGAAAAAATTGCCTATGCTTTCCCTGAACTCAGGTGTAGCTTTGGTAATCGCTCAATTGTTCCTGATATAGCAGTTTTTACATGGGAACATATTCCTTTCCTTAGCAGTGGAGAAGTCCCAGATAGATTTGAAGTAGCTCCCGATTGGGTAATTGAGATTCTTTCTCCTGAACAGAAATCAAATAAAGTGATTGGCAATATCTTGTATTGTATGGAGCATGGGTGTAAATTAGGATGGTTTCTTGATCCTGATGATTTAAGTATTCTAGTATTTTTGTGCGATCGCCAACCAATACTGATGGAAAAAACCGATATTCTGCCTGTATTGGCAGGAATAGAGTTAAAATTAACTGTTGATGATGTATTTGGCTGGTTGAGAATGGCTTAACTAAGCAATACCTTGTTTTAGGAGTTGAGCTTTGATAGTCTTTTGATCTCAGTTCCTCCCTCGCCACCTAGTCGTAACTGGGAAGGCTGAAATAGGTGAAAGCTATGTCTATATGATATAACCACTCAATTGTAACCGCTCAATCAATAGGGACAGACTACCTGGCTGAGAACGGTTTTAAGTTAGTTGATACTTATAACTAAACGCGCTACCGTGAATTATTGGGCGGTTACACTTAAATTATTCAAAAAATCTATTGTTTAACGACACCAAATTACTGAAGTAAATTTACTAAATTGAAAAACAGCTTTTTAAAGAATGGATTCTATAATACTGCTGGCGGAATTATCCGAATTGGTTTGGCTATACTTACAATTCCTTTACTGATTCGCTTGATTGGAGTTGAGGAATATGGACTTTGGACTCTAGCTTCTAGTGTTATCGCAATTGTTGGTTTAGCTGAAGCTGGTCTTGCTACTGCAACCACTGTGTTTGTTTCTCAGGACTTAGGAAAGGAAGATAGTGATGGGTTATCACAAACTTTAACTGTGACAGTTGGAGCCATGCTGATATTGGCTACAATCGCAGCGTTCGCTCTTTGGTTTGGTGCTGAGGGTATTGTTAGTATATTTACTAAATTAGATAATACACAACAGTTGACAGGGGTAAAAGCTTTACAGATTGGTGGATTAGTATTGTGGTCGCGATTACTTCAACAGGTTTTAGTTGGTGTGGAGCAAGCATATCAGCGCTATGGTTTGATGAATCTGCTAAATACGATTCAGTCTGCACTAATTACACTGGGAATGTTAGTGATAGCTTACAGAGGAGGACGGACAATAGCATTGATGCAGTGGCAAGCTGTTGCTGCTGTAGCAGTTTTGTTAAGCCATGCCTGGGTGGTGCAATCATTACTTAAAACTGTAAATCTCCACCTGGCTTGGAGTAAAGATAAAGGACTTGCAGTAGGACGCTATAGCGTAATGATTTGGTTGAGTTCTTTGGGAAGCGCACTTTTTGCAAGAGGAGATCGTATAATTGTAGGAAGTTTGCTAGGGACTCAAAGTTTAGGGGTTTATGCGGCGATAACTGATATTACAACACAAATTAATGTACTTTCTTCATTACCTGTACAACCTTTAGTTCCTGCGGTCAGCCATTTAATCCAAAATTTAAATAATGAACAAACAAAACAAAACATTAAGCAAGCTATTCAGTTGAATGGTCTCGTTGCTCTTGGTTTAGGAGGTATATTAATAACACTTTCCCCATTGATATGTAGCTTAATTTTCACAAATGTAATAGATATTAAATACATATTTTTATTTTGTATTTCTACGGTAATTTATTCACTTTATTCTCTCAATGCTGTTGGTTACTATATCCTACTTGGCATAGGTGCAGCTAATATTTGTGCTATTGTAGTAGCAGCTAGTGGCTTTTTATCTCTCATAATGATTGCGTTGGGGGCATATAATTTTGGTTTAATCGGAGCAATCTGTGGAAATTTCCCTTATTTATTAACAAATCTTCTATTATTAATGGGAGTTAAACACTTTTGTATTCCTCAAAATACATTGATAAAATGGTTGAAGTTCCCTTTGCTGTTTTTTTGCATTGTCGTGTGTTTACATTATTTTATACTTTATAGCAATGTATTAAGACTAGGATCTGCTATACTGCAAAGTTGTATTTTATTGATTTGGTTCACCGCCAATAACAAAGGTTTTTTCGCAAAAAAATTACTTAACTTTAAGTGAGGTCTAATTATGAACTGCGTTTACTGTAAGGGATATCTTAAGGAATTTAGTGTCCGAAATGTCCGAAACGACCCAAATACTAAATCCATAAAAGAGCATGTGCTTATGTTAAATTCTTCTGATTTAAAGAATATTCTTCCATCAATGACTCATGGTAAATGTGTTAGTTGTGGTTCTATTATCGCTACTGATAATAGAATGAAAAGTGAAGAATTATTACTAAGCATGTACAATGATCTTCCAAAAGATTATTGGCAAGAACTCGAAACAGAAAAAAGTAATTCTTTCTTTGTTGAATTGGGGAATCTTCTCAATCCGAATCAAAATAGTATTATGTCTATCTGTGACGTTGGTTGCGGTGATGGTAAATTCTTAGATTGTATCAACGAATCTTGGCAAAAATTTGGTGTAGAGCCAGGTAAAGCTAGTGAAAATATGATAAATCATGAAAAAATTACTTACTTTAATGGAACTTTAGATAAAAGCCCATTTAGGAAACATTCAATGGACATCATCACTTACATAGATGTTTTTGAACACTTAGCTGATCCTATAAAAGAGATAAAAATAGCAAAAGAATTTTTATCCCCAAATGGTAAGATAGTGATATTTACAGGTAATGCTAATAGCATATACTCAAAAATGTCTGGAAAAAACTGGATATATCTTGCTTATGTCGGTCATATTGCAGTTGCTTCTGAAAAAGGTCTAATAAATGCTTTAAATTCATGCGGTCTTAATAAGATAGATGTATTAAACGTAAATCATCATTCTTCTGTGAGTTTTCCAAAGTGGCTATTTTATTTACTTGCTAGTAAGTTGTTAGGGAATCGAGGTAATATACCATTATTCAATGACCATATGATTGTGATTGCAAGTGTTTGAAATATTAAATTTTGAAGTATGGATATTTTAAAGTTCGTGGGTTTGGGATAGAATTGTCGAGTTAATCCATTCGTGTATTCGTTCAATCCACGCTTCCATAAATGATACGGCTTTGAAAAGAAACATTCTAATTTCAAGCTTTCAGATAGCTTCTGATGTCCACAGAATTCTCCTTCATTATCAATCTCAAGCCTCATAAACGTCTCTTTTTTCAACGTGGCTTTCAGGCTCTATCCCTTATGAAACAAGCTGTTTAGCCGCCTTGTCACCCGTTAAGGCTCTATGGTCGTAGCACTGACACTCTTGAATCTTTCCTTTTTTATGACTTTATGGAAATCTCCAGCATCCCAGAATATTTGAAAAAAAAATCTTGTCCTGAACGTATAGAAGGCGGATCTAGAAAGATTAATAGTAATCGCAAGGATGAAAATCACCAACATAATCAACCATTGGTGACGATTATAACCGTTGTGTTTAATGGAGAAGAATATATAGAATCTACAATTAAAAGTGTAATTAATCAAACACATGAAAACATAGAATATTTAGTGATAGATGGTGGAAGCAATGATGGCACTTTAGAAATACTTAAAAAGTATTCAGCCCATATTGATTACTGGCTTAGTGAACCAGATAATGGGATTTATGATGCTATGAATAAAGGTATAGCCTTGTCTTCTGGTGATATTATAGGGTTGCTTAATGCAGGTGATACATATCTACCAAATGCACTTTCATTGTTAGTTGAACAATTTGTTCCTAGCGATGATTTATCCATTTATTATGGTGATATTTACCTTGGCTACACAGATGCGAATATTACTATAAAATCTCCTGCAAGTATTGATAGACTAAAATACTCAATGACTATTTGTCATCAAGCTATATTCATTACGAAGCATACCTACTTAAATCAAGGACTATATAATCTTAATTACAAATATGCTTCAGATTACGCTTACGTATTCTCTTTGTTACTCATTGGTGCTGAATTTCATTACTTAGATGGCGTAGTTGCATATTATCAAACTGGAGGAGTAAGCGATAATAAAATTTTTAATTTGAAATTAGAGTATATCAAAATTCATCGGAATTTGAAAAGCCCATTTTTCTATCGTGCATTAATTTTATACATTCAAGAGTTATTTTCATACTATTTCTATAAAATAGTAGGATATTTTTTCGGAAAGCAAAAAGGCGCAGAGTTCAGAAAACAACGTTTAATAAATAAATATCAGACACACATACTACAAAATCAAGAGGTTAAATCTAAATGAATAAATTAATAAATACCCCAATTTTACTTTCGCTTATTGTCCCCGTGGTAAAGCCTGAATTGTTTTTAGAAAAACTATTTATTTCTCTTAGCAATTTGAAGCATGAACAAATCGAACTAGTCTTGATTAACCAATCAGGGAAGGAAATAGATATACTTAGGAAAATTCTTAATATTGAATTAGTTGAGTATGTACGAAATAGCGTAATTCCTGCTGCTGAAGCCAGAAATCTTGGAGCATCACTAGCATCCGGTGAATATCTCTTTTTTTTGGATGATGACGCTTTTATCTACTCCAACATAATATCCCTAGAAGAACTGATTATTAGTTTGCCAAATGGGCCAAATCTGCTGGTACCTCAACGAGGAGAGGTAATAGATGGCTGCTATATTTCTCACTGGCCACAGAATACATCGAAAATAACGTATAGAAATTTTTCAAGATTTATAATTGAATGGAACTTAATTATAAAAAAAGAGCTATTTTTGCAATTAGGCGGTTTCAATGATATGGGTCCTGGTTCAAATCATGCATGTCAATGTGGGGAAGCTTTTGTTCTAACTTCAAAAATCATAGTAACTGGCCAATCAATCAAGCTATGTCCTAACATTAAAGTTGCACATCCTGGACTATTTGAAAAGGCTAAAAACACTAAAAATGCTCTTGCTTATGCTTATGCTACAGGATTTGCAATTGGAATTGGATTAAATTATTTTAATTTTATCGCTAAAATTTATTGGATTAATAGGGGAATTTTCTCTGCTTTTTATGAACTATTGAGACATAGTAAAAATCAAATTAAACTAATTGAAAATGTTAATTTATTTGCATATAGGATAGCTATATTGAAATGTAAAATTTTGGGTTTAATTGATGCTGTTACTAAGAGTAATCCCCGGTCTTTAATATGGTTAGATGCAGAAGCAAAAAAAATAATAAATTAGTGATAGTGAAAAATGAACGATTTTATATTCGATTGGATATGTTTGTATACACAAATTTTGTTACTAATTATTCTAATAATTCGAGAGCTTGTTCAAAATCGTAACCGTAACTTATATGTTGTATTTACATCAGTAACAATGTTGACTTTGGTTCAAGGTCAAGCATGGTGGTTATTAAGTCAATTCCAAAATGGAGATTCGGATATTGTACATTTGTATCAGTTATTGAGCTTGGAAAGCACACGATTAGCAAATTTATATGCAGGTTTATGTACTATTAGCCTATTCATAACTTATACATGGATGGCAAGGCATAAATTTAAAAACAAAGGGTTTTTAAATTCAGGAGTAGTTGTTTTTTCAATCAAAAATACTAACTCCCTCGTGTCATACATAGTGATAGCCCTTTGGGTTACGGTTTTTGGTGGAATTTTAATACTTCTGCTAGGTGGGTTACAAGCAGCTATAGATAATCCAGGAAATTCTGTTGGAGGACAGACTTTCCTTCTAATTGGTGTTAGTTTGGGTAAAATGCCTTTACTATACAAATTATCTCTTAAACAAAGGCTGAATAGAGTTGATATCCTAACATTTGGCTTTACTTTCTTGCTGACCTTAATCAATTCCCGTTTTTTAGCAACTTTCATGCTTGTTCAAGTCCTATTAATATTCAACTACTGCTGGAAACAAATTCCACGCCGTTGGATTATTGCTAGTGGTTTTGTTTTCATATTTATCTTTATAATTTATGGACTGTATAGAGATAACAGTGCAATAAATTATAATTTAAGTCTATTTGAAAGGTTAGAAGAAATCTCGAGTCGTTTGAATCAGCAAGACAGTCCAATTGAATGGTTTTACCGTACCAATGTTGAGGTTTTTGCGGGCTTAGCAGGCATTTTAACTTATGAAAATAACGTAGGAGGTATTAACAGTGATTTCGGTTTATCTAATCTAAGCTTATTCACGCAATTTATTCCAAATATGATTCGCAATGACCCATATCTAGTAGGTCCGTTAACAGATTTCTTGAAGTCATTGTATCCATACCCTGAAGGTTCAGTTGTTCCATCAGGACTGGAAACTTTTTATGCTCATTTTGGTGTATTTGGACTAATACTTTTGGGCATATTGTTAGGATATTTATCCTACTTTTTGCATATGAAAATGCTTTATCAAAATGATGATACTTTGAAAGTATCTTTACTATCAGTACAATTAATTAATATAGTCCGAACTATGCTTTCTAATGTTCTATTTTTTGGATTAGCAGATTGGACTATGCTTTTCGCTTATAGACTGATATTAAATTTTGGAAAAAAGCAAGATAAGCGAGCAGATTACAAGAGTTATTAGGTTGTTTATTTGATGACAACGAAATTGTTCTTTTATACAAGGAATTGTAAAATGATTAAAAGCTTTGAATCAGACTGTCAATATATCATTAATTCAGCACATAATTTTGCAGTCAAAAATCCAGATTTTACAGGTTCTCTTTGGTTTCTGCTAAAGAGGTTTATCGATAAATTATGGTGGGTTATAGGCTATAAGCCTTAATTATGCTGGATTATTACTTTGCATCAACACCATAATTTATTTCAACATGAAATAGTCATTAACCCTACCTGCTATTTACGATTACGTCAAGACTGAAGGAGTACCTTTAATTGATTATTGGAATTGATACCCGCTTTGCACTCAAAAAGCGTAGGGGAATAGGCAACTATACCCTCAATTTATTGCAATCTTTAGCAAAAATAGATCAGGAAAATCAGTATTTTCTTTATACAGATCAACCTGATTCTGAAAATATTTTACCAAAAGCTGCAAATTTTGAAGTTAGAATCCTAGTCCCAGCCAATTATTTACTATGGGAACAGCTAGTTCTGCCAAGACAAGCAATTAAAGATGGTATAGACGTACTTCATTGCACTGCTAACACATCTCCAGTTTTTCTAAAAAAAAGTACAAAACTGATAGTCACTATTCATGATGTGATGTATCTGAAAGATTCCGTACTATTGCCAAAGTCAAATGTTGCTTATCAAAGACTAGGTAGGATATACAGAAGTGCTATTGTCAGCAAAACTATTAGAAATGCTACTAAAGTGATTACAGTTTCTAACTTTTCTAAAAGCGATATTCTGCATCACTTTCCCAGTCTTCAAACAAGCTCAATTATAACTACCTATGAAGCACCGGATGCTGCATTTAGGATACTTGACAGGGGAAACGCATCTAAAATTATCAAGAATAGTTTTAATCTATCTGGAAAGTATTTATTAACTTTAGGTGGTACAGATCCACGAAAAAACACAAAATTAGTTATTAGAGCTTTTTCAAAGCTAAAGCAAACGAAAAACATTGATGAAAAGTTAGTTATCGTAGGAATTCCGAACTGGAAGCAGTCTGAATTTTATGATCTTGTGTGTTTACTTGAATATGGAAATGATGTTATTTTTACTGACTATGTTACTCAGGAGGAATTAGTATGTCTCTATAATTGTGCAACATTATTTATCTATCCTTCTTTATACGAAGGCTTTGGTATCCCACCCTTAGAATCAATGGTTTGTGGTACTCCAGTTATTACCTCTAATACAACATCTATTCCTGAAATTGTTGGAGATGCCGCTTTGCAAGTAGACCCCACCAATCAAGAAGAACTTGAAACAGCAGTATATAAATTATTGATTGACAGTTCTTTAAGAAATAACTTAATTCAGCGTGGATTAGCAAGAGCAAAGCAATTTTCTTGGCAAAGAATGGCTGAAGAGACTCTAGATATCTATAAATCTATTATTGCTTATGATAATAACTCATGAAAATACTTTTTGTTACTCCGAGATTTCCTTACCCCTTGTTACAAGGAGACCAACTGATACTCTATCATCGTCTTCGTATCTTAAGTCAGCGACATGAAATTACATTGTTGACCCTTTATCATAGTTCGTGGGAACTAGAAAATATTGATCAGATACGTCCTTACTGTAAAGCAATATATACTGTTCCTCTTCCTAAATGGCAATCACTTATCAATGTAGGAAAAGGTTTATTTACTTCACAATTACCTCTTCAAGCTTGCTACTACTCTTCTAGTAGGTTTCAGCAACAGCTAGATTCAATTTTAGCAGCCAACAACTTTGATATAGTTCATGCTTTTATGATGAGGATAGCCCCTTATTTTCATCATATACACACCCCTAAAATTATAGAACTGATTGACTCGATGCAACTAAATTTAGAGCGTCGTGTAGTGTTGGAATCTTTTCCTCGACGCTGGATTTTTCAGGAGGAACTTCAACGAGTCATCCGCTACGAACGTGATTTGCCTAACTTATTTAATAAGTTAGTAGTTGTATCTGAAAAAGATGCACAACTAATTCCTAGTGACCGAGTGAAAGTTATCCCAAATGGGATAGATACTGATTTTTTTAGTCTACAACAACAATCTCCAATAGATCCAACTCTAATTTTCTCTGGAAATATGAGTTATGCACCTAATATTCATGCTGTTAAGTGGTTTGTTGAACTTTGTCTACCAATAATTCAACAAACAGTTCCTAATGTTTCTCTTATAATTGCTGGAGCAAAACCTTCTAGAGAAGTTCGCAGTTTAGCGCGAAAAGAAGGAGTTATAGTGACTGGTTTTGTAGAGTCTATGCCAGAAACTCTGAAACAGGCAAAGGTTGCGATCGCTCCTATGCAATCAGGATCAGGTATGCAAAACAAAATTTTGGAAGCAATGGCTTCTGGACTACCTGTAGTCACTACAACATTAGGACTTGGTTCTCTGAGTGCAAAACCTGACAAGGAAATTTTGATAGCAGATAGTCCAGAAGATTTTGCGAAAGCTACGATTACTCTGCTACAAAACTCTGATCTAGCTAGAGAGATTAGAAATCTTGCAAGACAATTTGTTGTGAATAAATATAGCTGGGAATTTTCAGCTAACCAAGTTGAAAACCTGTACAATCAGATAATCATTGATAGAGGCAGATAAACTGAAGTTTTCAAACTATCAAGAAAACAACAGCCGCGCAAGTACCCAAACGGCAAGTGGAAGAATTAGCGCAAACAATTGCCAGAGACTTTAATGAGTTCTATGAATACCAGCAATCACAATCACAGCAATTAGAACAGACAGGAGAAATCATCGTCATCAGTGCCGATGGCAAGGGTGTAATCATGGGTCGAGAAGATTTACGCCCCAGTACCCAAAAACGAGCAATTGCTAGTCAAAGGAAACTAGAAAAACGATTGACCAAAGGGGAAAAGCGTAACTCAAAGCGGATGGCAACGGTAGCTGCTGTTTATACTATCAAACCATTTATTCGTACCGCCGAACAAATTATCAACCCCAAGGAATTTCCCCAGAGCCAACGTCCTCGTCCTGAAGTCAAGCGCGTTTGGGCTTCTTTAGTCAAAGAACCGGAAACGGTGATTTCTGAGGCGTTTGATGAGGCATTGCACCGTGATCCAAATCAACAAAAACACTGGGTGGCATTAGTTGATGGCAATAAGACACAATTACGTCTTCTCAAACAATTGTCTCGAAAACACAATATTAAGCTGACAATTGTTCTTGATATTATAAGGAAGAACGCCGAAAACCCTTGAAAATGTGGCTGACTCAGGAAGCCACATTTGGGCCAAAGGTGTCTCTCAAGCTCGTTGCTCTACTACTCCACCACCAATACCAATGGTTGTTTGATCTCCTGCTTTTAACTTTGTTGGGTTAAACTGGCAAGATTACGTTGTTGTTGATCCTGCTTTTTACCGACCAGATGAATCAGTGCAATTAGTGGGTAATATTGATAAAATTCACAACCAATTAGGTTGGAAACCCCAATATTCCTTATTTTTTTAGAGGAAGATATTAAATTTCTCTTTTTTTAGGCTTTTTCTTAGCAGTGTAACTATTGTTTCTTGGTTTAATTTGGAAACAAAAATGGTTTAATAGATAAAATCATCCGTTCTAACTCAGGTTTATTATGTATGAGAAGACAATGTTCCCATAATTTATGATTGTTTTCCGCGCAATCTGTAGCCAGAGATTCTCCAATAGTCTCAAAATTCTTTTGAATATCCCTTTTAAGACTCTCTGGATTAGATTGTACACCTAAAACAAATACTCTATTTTTTATATCATCTGGAATATAACTTTCTACAAAATTTAATCTATCTTCACATTCATCAAAATCAATAATTAATAGGATGTTTCTCTGTGGATATTGTCGCATAGCTTTGATATGATCATTTGTGAATTTATCTACAGCTTTTTTCCAACCATCAGCAATTGGTAGGATTTGAATAGCCCGATTATTCACATTCAAATTTTGAATAAATCCATTAACAATCTGACGATTAGCATCATCTTCAGGTAAAATTAACAAATGTGGTTTATTCTTATTTATACTCATAATTCTATATCACCACAAATCAAAGAATTAATCAAATCGCCAGTAACAGGTATATCACTAAGCAATCTAATTAAAGTTGGTTCTAAGTGACTTTTTCTATCCAGAATAAAAGTGTTTTCATTGGAGAATTTTCTAATTGCTTCAGGATTATGAGAAGTTACTAAAATTTGGCCACTATCCTTAAATGAACGTCTCAGAGATGTGATAAAATGACCTACTTCTGAGATAGAGAGATAGTTGTCAGGTTCATCCCAAAAGCAAAAAACTGACCCATAGAATTTATTAGCTGCTAATACCACAGCACAAAGAAAAAAGCATTTTTCACCATCTGATAAATCTTGAAAGTTAACATTCAAGGTTGCATTATTTTCAGCAAATCTCACAATTAGACTTTTGAACTCTTTACCGATAAGTTCATTCAAGAAATCTTGAAAATCGGGCATAACTTCCCGTAAATATTTATCAACGTCTCTATAGGCCGCAGGATATCTACCAAGTAAACCAGAAAACCATTCCCCAATATTTGCACCATCTCTGTTTGGTTGTAAAGTTTCTCCGTGGGAATCTCCAGTCATTAAACTAGGAATTGGTGCTAGAATAATTATATGAGCCAGCCAATTTTTGAAAGTATGAAGTGGATCTGTTTCTGATTGCTCCTGAATAACTGGAAGGGCTACTAAATGCCAATCTACTAAAAACTGAGATTCACGATTTTGTGAACTACTATAAATAGTAACTTGTGCTTCTTTCCGAGAGTAAATTGGATTTCCTGCAACTAAAAGTTGTTCTTCAAAAACTCGCAATTCTTTAAATTTTTCTGGCAACTCTAAGGCCAGGACGTATTTATATAATTTCTCCTCAAGTAATACTTCTATTTCCAAGCGAATGGGAACATCATACCTGCCACGAGTAAAATCTTTAGACTTGACAAGTTGACCAACTCTATTTATGCCTCTACCAATAGATTGAAATACCTCTAATGCGGTTGCAATAGTTGATTTACCTGTGCCATTTTTTCCAATCAAGAGAGCAGATGACATCTCCTTCATTGTTAATTCAAAGTTTTCTAAACACCTGAAGTTGTGTACATATAGTCTTTGGAGCATAATCAAATAATTTCCCGGAATGGCAAGTGAAATAACTTTTTGGTGAGATATACCAATTATAGGTTCAGATACCTGACTTCGTAGAAAAATCAGGGTTTTAGCTTAACCATGAGTGGTTATCACTAACTTATTCTCAATGTCTGCAACAAGTCTATCTAGATATCCTCAATTTTCCAAATCCGACAAAGAAAAATGCACCTATTCTATTTTGAGACACCATCAGCCAAAACCTTGCACTTTTCGACAACAAAAAAACCTGAAACCCTTATCTGTTATTCCTTCTAATCTTATTCAGCAAGCCCTAACTAAAATCCGCAGTACCTCAAAAAAAGATAGGTACTGCGGAATAAAAATTTTGATTTATTTCAAATACAGTCACAAATTTTAGACATTTTGGGCAGCAGGTAAACTATCGGTTGCAACTTCCGAACGAGGAAAAGTAGGTAAATCAATACCGCCATGATTGGTGTAGCGGTTCTTGAGTGCTAAACGATAACTCACACTTTGCAATTCGGCTTGCAATTGGCGATTTTCTCGTTGTAGGATTGTTACCTTGTCTCGCACTGGTGTCATGCGTTCCTCAAACTTACGACGGTAAATTTGGGGTAATTCCTGTACTACCTGCTCCAACATTCGACTACGATCAGTTAGTTCTTGTAAAGACTGTCGT
This sequence comes from Dolichospermum sp. UHCC 0406, assembly GCF_009712025.1. Taxonomy (NCBI): domain Bacteria; kingdom Bacillati; phylum Cyanobacteriota; class Cyanophyceae; order Nostocales; family Aphanizomenonaceae; genus Dolichospermum; species Dolichospermum sp. UHCC 0406. The sequence continues at coordinate 45,639 of NZ_VILA01000002.1, read as the reverse complement.
AATTGGTAAATCTCCGTATCACGATTCGTAATTTGTTCTTGGTAGAACGTCAACTGCTGTTCGACGGCTTGGATTTGATCTCTTAAAGCCTGCAATTGACTCAAATCTATCTCTGGCTCAGATTTTGGCGGTGTAAAGTTAGTATTACCCTTAACTAGCCGGAATAGTTCTTGAGATAACTGTTGAACTAATTGATCTCGCAGTTGCAAGTCTTGGCGCAACTGCGAGATTTCGGTGGACAGTTCTTGGATGTTTGGTATATCAGATTGGCTCACAGTCACTTAAAGCTCTTACTTAATATATATAGTTAATTTTTCACTTGCGCCGATTATATCACATAGGTCGCAGTTCGAGTGAAATAATTGAGCGATTTTTAGTAATTTCCTGATGTCGCAGTATGACGCAGGCCATACTGCTGAACTGCTAAGAGACTTCCAATTAAAGAAATATCCAAAATTTCTTGTAGTGCGGGCATACTTCGACCCTTCGACAGGCTCAGGGCATCGCAAGCTCAGTACAAGTCTTGCCCGCTAATAATACAAGAACGATACCACAAACTTGGACAGCGAAGCCCTGCTGCAAGCAGTTCATCTTTTTTGTGGAGTTATCTAACTAATAACCTCGGAAAACGCGGTTATTAAGCTGCTACAACTTCTTCTGGTTTTTCTTTGTGAACTTCTTGCTTGACTGTCATATAGCGAATCACTTCTTCACTCAATCGCATTGCGCGTTCCATGATAGCAATTACAGTTCCAGGACCTGTGTAGTTGAGTTGAACATAAACGCCATCACGATGCTTTTGAATTTCATAGGCCAGACGACGCTTACCACGGTTTTGAATTTCAATATTCTCAGCACCGTGTTCACGAATTAAGTTTTCGTATTTGGCGATTTGTTGTACTACTTGCTCATCTCCCAAGTCAGGACGCAAAATGTACATGGTTTCGTAAACTGTGGTCATGTTTTTTAATTCACCTTATGGACAATGGCTGAAGAGGTATTAATTTATACAAATATTGCTATGGGCGATACTTTAATTGATTAACATCTCAAGCAACAAGGAATTTTGACAATTTTTTAGTTATTCTACAGTAGCACAATTTTGAGCAGGATTTGTCCACTGGTTAATAGTTTGTTAATTAAGGTCATAAGATTTTCAATATTTATCATATAATCTTACAAGTTTTTAATGGCAATCATTAAGCACATTCTGCTGGAACAAAGTATATTCAAGGATATTTGTCAAAGTTATGGCGCAGCGATATGTGCGAGTTCAAAGTCAAGAAGGGAAAATTTACTATGGGTTACTCCAGCTTTCTCAGAATGTAGAAGTGCTGGATGCTCCACCTTGGTTGGATGGTCAACCTACGGATTTAATCCTGCCATCCAATTCTTACAAGATTCTAGCCCCCTGTGCGCCTTCAAAAATTGTGGGTGTAGGCAAGAATTATGCTGATCATGCGGCGGAAATGGGAACACCTGTACCCGCTGAACCGCTAATTTTTTTCAAACCGCCTACATCTGTGATTGCGTCAGAAAGAGAAATTAAGTATCCTCATCAGTCTCAACGGGTAGACTATGAAGGAGAATTGGCTTTGGTGATTGGCGATCGCACAAGTGATTGTACCCCAGCCCAAGCCCAAAGTAAAATTTGGGGTTATACCATTGCCAATGATGTTACAGCCAGGGATTTACAAAAAAAAGACCCCCAATGGACAAGAGCCAAAGGTTTTGATACTTTTTGTCCTTTGGGACCTTGGATTGTCCGAGAATTAAACCCAGGAGCGAGATTACAGACGTTTCTGAATGATAATCCCCATCCAGTCCAATCTACTTGTATTGATCAAATGGTATTTTCCCCAGATTTTTTGGTGTCTTATATCAGTCAAGTGATGACCTTATTACCTGGGGATATAATATTAACTGGTACACCAATGGGGGTAGGAGCTTTGCAAATAGGCGATCGCATCCGTGTAGAAATTGAAGGAATTGGTCGCCTAGAAAACACAGTTGTGGAGCGTTAACTGTTAGCGTACTTGCATATGTACTGCATCGGAAATCGCGGGAATTTCCGCATACTTACCCATTAATGACTGAGCAACGGAATAAACAACTGCTGCTACTATCCCCATGAAAATGGTTGTATAAAGTGTTTGCATAGCAAATCCACTACCAGGAACTAATTTCACAATATCGGTCAAGATGCTACATAAAAAGATCACAATATCGAGAATGATGGCTTGCATCGTGTTAAAACGAATAAAATGATTAATTTTCTCGTTTCTGACCACCAACAGCCACAAAGCAAAGAAAATAATCATTCCCGCATAACGGACACCATAGTAAATTCTTAATAGTGGCAACAGGGGCAAAAATATCAGTCCTAAAAGTGGAAAATCATTCATTAAAAACTGACCGAAAGCAAATACCTCAATCAAAGGCAGTAGATAAGGTAAACAGGCAAAAATTCGATCAGGGAAAGTTGTAGACCCGCGCCAAGACATTTTGTGTTCTCCTGTGGCTAAATTTTAACAGCTATTGAGCTTAGGATAACGCAGATGCTTGACCTTGCTGACAAATCACCAAATAGAACGAAAGGCACGGAAGCCACTTGGCAATAGATGCGTGGAGGAAGTGCCAACGGCGAATTTATTCGCCGTGACATGATAGAATTAATTAGCAAGTAGGAATAACCATCAACGCCAAGAAGTGTTTTATTAAGGAGAAACCCCTGATTTATCTCGTCTCGGCATAGCCGTAGCCTGGGTAAACAAGCAATGGTAAATCATGGAGCGTTTAACATTAAAAATTGATGGACTCACAAAAGCAGCAAAAAAATCAAAAGTAAGCGCAATTGCAATACCTGTCGTACTGGTAGTTGTCTTGAGCGTCTAGGAGGATAATTGACTATCCTTTTTAAGCAGGTCTTAAAGAATCTGCGTGTCTTTAGACCGCAGAGTATCAACATTATTCTACATTGGCGACACGAAAGCCCATGACACACTCGTATTGATCTGGCTGTTGTTCCGTAAACTTACTAATTGCTTGACCACAGCGCAGTTTACCTCCACCCCAGCGAGGTTGTCCACTACCATTTGCTAGTAAACAAGACTGACAGACCTTTTCAGAGCTAAGGATTTGATTGTCCATTACAATGACTAACATCTCAACCCCTCCTTGTTCCAAATAGAGTCAGGAATGTAATCTAATGTTGGGTTACACTGTCGCTTCACCCAACCTACAAAGAATTGTAAGTTAATAAATCCACGTTCCTAACTAGATAATCTAGGTTTATTGTATCTTATATATCTTAGATTTTTGTAAGTTTGAGTACAAAATAATACATAAATTCAGGCTACCACGTTGATGAAAGTCAGTAATTCTTAAATAATGACGTTCCCAGTTCTCAAAGCTTTTCAGTCTAAATCCTATAATAAACAAGTTGCCTGATTTCTAACTTTGGTAATAGGTTTAACCGCAATCTCGATTTTCGTCAACTGCCATAAGGATAATAAACGTGACAAAAACTAATTCAGACCTGTTAAAAAACTCTGATCCTGCTATTAATGAACTAATTAACCAAGAATTACAGCGTCAACGAGACCACTTGGAATTAATTGCGAGTGAAAACTTTACCTCCGCTGCTGTATTAGCTGCTCAAGGTTCAGTATTAACCAACAAATACGCTGAAGGATTACCAGGTAAACGCTATTATGGCGGTTGTGAGTTTGTTGACGAAATTGAACAAATAGCCATTGACCGGGCTAAACAGCTATTTGGTGCGGCTCATGCCAATGTTCAACCCCATTCCGGCGCACAGGCTAATTTTGCCGTCTTCCTAACCCTGCTGCAACCAGGGGACACAATTATGGGTATGGACTTATCCCATGGAGGACACCTTACCCACGGTTCACCAGTGAACGTTTCTGGTAAATGGTTCCAAGTCCGTCATTATGGCGTAAGTAAAGAAACTGAACAATTAGACTATGACCAAATTCGTGATTTAGCTATCAAAGAACGGCCTAAACTCTTGATTTGTGGTTATTCAGCCTATCCTCGGATTATTGACTTTCAAAAGTTCCGCAGTATTGCTGATGAAGTTGGCGCGTACTTACTCGCAGATATTGCTCACATTGCTGGTTTAGTGGCGACTGGTCATCATCCCAACCCCCTGCCTTATTGTGATGTTGTCACAACTACAACTCATAAAACCTTACGTGGACCTCGCGGCGGCTTGATTTTGACTCGTGATGCAGAATTGGGTAAAAAGCTGGATAAATCAGTTTTCCCCGGTACTCAAGGTGGACCACTAGAACACGTGATTGCTGGTAAAGCTGTGGCTTTTGGTGAAGCTCTTAAACCTGAGTTTACAACCTATTCTGGACAAGTAATTGAAAATGCTCGCGCTTTGGCTACGCAATTGCAAAACAGAGGATTCAAATTAGTGTCTAATGGCACGGATAATCACTTAATGTTAGTAGATTTACGTTCTATTGCCATGACTGGGAAGAAGGGAGATCAACTAGTCAGCACTGTTAATATTACCGCCAATAAGAATACAGTTCCTTTTGATACTGAATCACCTTTTGTTACCAGTGGTTTAAGATTGGGTTCTCCCGCTATGACTACTAGGGGTTTAGGTGTGGCAGAATTTACGGAAGTTGGCAATATTATTGCTGATCGTTTACTTTCTCCAGATGCGGATACAGTCACTAAAGATTGTTTGATGCGAGTGGCGGCATTGTGCGATCGCTTCCCATTATATCCTCACTTGGAAATTCCTGTACCAGCCCTAGCTTAATAAACTTTGGATTTTGGGTTATTGATACTGATCCAAAATCCAAAATTTGGTTTTTAAACCGACTATTTTTGCTTTATTTGTTCTATCGCACTGGACAGGGTAAGTAGGTGAACACAATAAAACCAATCTGTGTAAAGAAAAGTAAAATCGCCCAAACCCTCTTCACTCTTGCCTCTTGCCTCTTGCCTCTTGCCTTGCCATAACGACAATTTTTAATGCTAACCTACTTAGTTATTGCATTCTATCAATTGTCCGATATTGAATTGCTTCGGCTACGTGCTGGGGTTTAAGGTTTTCATCTGCTGCTAAATCTGCTATAGTTCGTGCTACTTTAAGAATGCGATCGCTTGCTCTTGCTGATAACCCTAATTTCCTAATTGCTGCTTCTAATAAAGTCCGACTAGCATCATCTAAATTACACCATTTTTGTAAATGACGACTTTGCATTTGAGCATTACATTGTAAATCTTCTTCTTTTTGAAATCGAATCATAGCCAATTCTCGTGCTTTTTTCACTCTTTCTGCTACAGATTTTGACGCTTCTCCCGTTGGTTGTTGAGTAATTTCTTCGGGTTTCAAACGATTTACTGCTACTTGCAAATCAATTCTATCCATTAATGGTCCAGACAATTTTGCCCAATATTGTTCCCGTTGTCGAGGTGAACAAGTACATCCTTGAATTGTATCACCATAATAACCGCAAGGACAGGGATTTGTACTGGCTACTAATGTAAATTGTGCCGGAAAAGTGACAGATTGTTTAGTTCTAGAAATTGTCACAAAACCATCTTCCAAAGGTTGACGCAGAAACTCCAAAACATCTCTTTTAAATTCTGTTAATTCATCTAAAAAAAGTACACCTCTGTGAGATAATGAAATTTCGCCAGGACGAGGAAAAGTACCACCACCAACTAAAGATGGACCAGATGCAGAATGGTGGGGACTTCTAAAAGGTCTTTCTCTAACTAATGAACCTCGATTTTTCAACAATCCAGCCACAGAATGAATGCGTGTTACTTCCAAAGATTCAGGAAAACTTAAAGGTGGTAAAATTCCCGATAAACGCCTTGCTAACATCGTTTTTCCGCTTCCTGGTGGTCCAACGAAAATCAAATTGTGTCCTCCCGCAGCCGCAATTTCTAAAGCCCTGCGGGCGTGCGCTTGTCCTTTGACATCTTGCAAATCTGCTAAATTTAAAGATGTTTCTTGGGTAGTTTCTACTGCTTTATTTAACTGGACAGGTTGATATTTTTTAGGATTATTTAATAAGTCCACTACATCAGCAATATCTTTACAACCATAAACCATTAAACCTTCAACAACAGCAGCTTCTTGGGCATTATCAGCAGGAACAACTAAACCTGTAATTCCCATCTTTTTTGCAGTTGCAGCAATAGGTAAAACACCAGCAACAGGACGCAAACTACCATCTAAAGAAACTTCCCCCAAAAATAAAAAATCTCCTAACAAATCGGCGTTAACTTGTTCAGAAGCTGCTAAAATTCCCACACTAATCGGTAAATCAAACGCGGGTCCCTCTTTTCGTAAGTCTGCGGGAGTTAGGTTAATGACAATCTTTCGGATGGGAAAAGCAAAACCCGCATTTTTTAAAGTTGCTTTTACCCGTTCTTTAGATTCTTGAATTGCGGAATCTGGTAAACCTAAAATCACAATTCCCGGTAAACCACCAGAAACATCAACTTCCACACCCACTTTTACAGCGTCAATCCCGATGATAGATGCACTCCAAACTCTAGCCAGCATTTTTTATATATCAATAAACCTTGATCATATCAAAGCAGATTTGTGGGTATATTAACAATGAGTGAAATCACCCAAGAGGATTGTTAATATAATAATAGCAGCTAAAGATGCAGGTGAATTATGGTTCAAGCATTAACAAAATTATTAACCTTTGCACAATTCATCCTTGAATACGGTAACAACCCCCGCTATGAACTTGCAGACGCAGAATTGATTGATATGGAACCAACTGGACCACATGAAGCCGTGGGTGGTAAACTGGCAACCAAACTGGGTATTGCTATTACTCATGCTGAACTTCCCTGGTTTATTCCTCGCACCTGTCTAATCCGTCCTTTTGCAGAAACAGCCACAGCCCGCCGTCCTGATATTGTAGTATTAGATGAAACTGTACTTGACGATGAGCCTTTTTGGGAACATGAACCAGTGATTGCTTTAGGAAAATCTATTAAGTTAGTTGTGGAAGTTGTTAGCAGTAATTGGGAAACTGATTATGCGCGTAAAGTTGAAGAATACGCTTTATTAGGAATTCCTGAATATTGGATTGTTGATTATCGGGGATTGGGTGGCGTTGTTTTTATTGGTAAACCAAAACAACCTACATTTACAGTTTGTCAACTAATTGGAGAAGATTATAGTCAGCAAAAATATCGGTTAGGAGAATTTATTAAATCTCCTCTTTTACCCTCGCTGCAACTGCGGTTAGATGATGTGATGCCACGATAATTGATTTAGAATAATTACAATTCACTTAACTCAAACGATAATGGTTCAAACTCCCACTAAACTCCTAACCTTAGATGAATTTCTCAAACAGCCAGAAACCAAACCAGCCAGCGAATTTATAGACGGTAAAATTATCCAAAAACCTATGCCTCAAGGAAAACACAGCACGGTGCAACTTGATCTCGGTGCTGATATCAATATAGCTCTCAAACCCCAGCATATCGCTCGTGCTTATTCGGAACTGCGCTGTACCTTTGGGAGTAAATCTATTGTTCCTGATATCGCAGTTTTTACTTGGGAACGTATTCCCCGTGACGAAAATGGTAAAGTATCTAATACCTTTGCACTCGCACCAGACTGGACAATTGAAATTCTTTCTCCTGATCAAAGTCAAACTAAAGTTGTTCGCAATATCCTTCATTGTCTCACTCATGGGACTGAAATGGGGTGGTTGATTGACCCAGAAGAAGAATTAGTATTTGTTTATTTTAGCAATCGTACCATTGAAGTTTTTGAAGTTGCAAGCGATCGCCTACCTGTTCCCCATTTTGCAGAGTCCTTTAAGCTAACAATTGGTCAACTTTTTAGTTGGTTAAGCGAATAGCAAAACATGACAAATTATCTCCATTTTTACCTTTTATACTCGTGATAGTTGAGATTTGAACTTGTTATGACAAATTTTGGAGTATGTGTTTTAGTTCCTCTAAACTTGCAACGGTGAGAATCGAACGTTGAACTATTTTTAGTGTCTCAAGATCAGATATTTCTGATATTTTCGGCATGAATTTTAATCCTTCATTGCCAAATTTAACTTCTAAACATAACTCAATGCTAGAGAGTCTGTCTTTTCTTTCTCCTTGTTGTTCACCTTGTTGCATTCCTTGTTGCATTCCTTGTTGCATTCCTTGTTGCATTCCTTGTTGCAATATTTCTTGATACCAAGGTGATTCGCGTAAAACTGTCATATCCCACCTCATAATTTCTTGAACTAAGGAACTATCTAATACAAACGTAGCAAAAAAAGCAAGAACCGTTTCTAATTGATTTAATTGTTCATCAGCTTGCAATAAACGCAATGCTTCCCGAATTATAGATTCATCTTCACCACCTTTGAGAATCGGCACAAAAGGCAGTAGAGACGGTAAAGGTTGTTCTAAGGCAATTTTAACATCTACTTCCCACAGGTTAATTACACGGTAATCTTGACGCACTTCTAAACCAGCAAGATTAGATTCATATCGCGTTGGTATTTCAGCATCACCTGTTTTGAGAATGTTAATTAGTACAGGATATGTGGGTAATTTATATTTTTCCTCAGCTAATCCTGCATAAGCTCGCATTCTTCGCGGCATTTCTGGTTTATACCGCAATTGTAATTCATTGAGAACTAAAAACTTCCCATATTCTTTACTTTCAACCCGGATAAGGACATCACTTTCTCGACTAATCCATTGAAATTCAGAATTGAGAATTTCCCCAGCAACCACATCCGGGATTTGCGTTACCCATTTTACCCAATTATTGGGTGCAAGACTAATTAAGCGTTTGGTACTAACATCCGCAGGTTTGGCCATAAAACTATAAATGCACTGACTACACAATAGCTTAACTTTTTATCGCCTGTTCCAGCGATCGCTTAAAATCTTGAGCAGATGAGTAAGTAAAACTGTATGAGTCAGAACACAGAAACGATTTTCAGTAAAATCATTCGTAAAGAAATCCCCGCGAATATTGTTTATGAAGACGATTTAGCACTAGCCTTTACAGATGTTAACCCTCAAGCACCAGTTCACATCCTTATTATACCCAAAAAACCCATAGTTAGCCTAGCTACCGCAGAACCTGAAGATCAAGCACTTTTAGGACATCTATTATTAACAGTCCAGAAAGTTGCAGCACAAGCAGGACTGGAAAACGGTTATCGCGTAGTTATGAATACTGGTGTTGATGGCGGACAAACGGTCTATCATCTTCATATACATATACTAGGCGGTCGTTCTATGTCCTGGCCTCCTGGTTGAATTTTACATCTGAAATAGTCCAGAACTCTTGTGGGGTGGGCATCCTGCTCGCCCAATTATCACAATAGCTGCTGTAAATCCCATGATATCAGAAAAACTAATGACTTTCATAACTAATACCTACTTTAAATAGCTTTACAAATCCAAACATAAAGCTTAATATAAGTTCATGAGGTAGAAACACCTACCAAAACATACATAACTCAAACGCAATTATAAACACATGACAACTACCTTACAACAGCGCGAAAGTGCTAACGTATGGAATCGCTTCTGCGAATGGATCACCAGCACTGACAACCGTTTATATATCGGTTGGTTCGGAGTATTAATGATCCCTACCCTCCTCGCTGCAATTACTTGCTTTGTAATTGCATTTATCGCTGCTCCTCCCGTGGACATTGACGGTATCCGCGAACCAGTTGCAGGTTCTCTACTCTACGGAAACAACATCATCTCCGGTGCAGTAGTTCCTTCCTCCAACGCTATCGGTTTACACTTCTACCCTATTTGGGAATCTGCTTCTTTAGATGAGTGGTTGTATAACGGCGGTCCTTACCAGTTAGTAGTATTCCACTTCTTGATCGGCGTATTCTGCTACCTCGGTCGTGAATGGGAACTTTCTTACCGCTTAGGAATGCGTCCTTGGATTTGCCTAGCATTCTCCGCACCTGTAGCTGCTGCTACCGCAGTATTCCTAATCTACCCAATCGGTCAAGGTTCATTCTCAGACGGTATGCCTTTAGGTATCTCTGGAACGTTCAACTTCATGATCGTGTTCCAAGCAGAACACAACATCTTGATGCACCCCTTCCATATGTTAGGTGTAGCTGGTGTCTTCGGTGGTTCTTTGTTCTCTGCAATGCACGGTTCACTCGTAACTTCTTCCTTGGTTAAAGAAACAACCGAAAACGAATCACAAAACTACGGTTACAAATTCGGTCAAGAAGAAGAAACCTATAACATCGTTGCTGCTCACGGTTACTTCGGTCGCTTGATTTTCCAATACGCTTCCTTCAACAACAGCCGTCAACTACACTTCTTACTCGCTGCATGGCCTGTAATTGGTATCTGGTTCACAGCTTTGGGTGTTAGCACAATGGCTTTCAACTTGAACGGTTTCAACTTCAACCAATCTGTCATGGATTCTCAAGGTCGTGTTATTGCTACCTGGGCTGACGTAATCAACCGCGCTAACTTAGGTATGGAAGTAATGCACGAGCGTAACGCTCACAACTTCCCTCTAGACTTGGCTGCTGCTGATGTTGCTCCTGTTGCTTTAAGCGCTCCTGCTATCAACGGTTAATAACTAGAGTCTAGTTAAATAAAAAACGCTCTCCACGAGGGGGGCGTTTTTATTATGAAAAATAAATTATTGTTAATCAGATTTTGAATTATAATGTTTTTACTAGAAAAGGAAAACGAAGTAAATACAGCAAATAAAGATGATATATGAGTCAAATAAAAGTTAAAAATTTCGGACCAATTAAGTCGGGTTTTGCAGAAAATAATGGATTTATAGACATTCGCAAAATTACTGTTTTTATCGGTAATCAAGGAACGGGAAAAAGTAGTATTGCTAAGTTAATTTCAACATTTAGCTGGTTGGAAAAACAGTTATATCGTGGAAATTTAGAAATAAAAGACGTGAAAAACTATAATAAGTTTATTAAAACATATTGTAACTATCACAATTTAAAAAACTATTTCTTGCCAGAAACTGAAATTGAATATCTAGGAAATGCTTTTAATTTTTCTTTTCAAGATAGGAAATTAAACATTGATTCCAGAAATTTTGAAGCAATCATTTTCAATAGTCTGTGTATTATTAATAATATTCCCAAAGAATATTTTGTACCTAAAATCATGTATATTCCGGCAGAACGAAACTTTTTTAGTGTTGTCAAGGGTGCTGAAAAAGTAAAAGGGTTGCCTCAATCATTATCTACTTTTTTTGAGGAATTAGAGCGTTCACAACAGGAATTATCAGAAAGTCTGACTTTACCAGTGGGTGATGTAAAGTTGGAATTTGATAAAATTAATAGTAGTTTAAATATTCTAGGACAGGATTATAAATTAAATATTTCCGAATCTTCAAGCGGGTTTCAGTCTTTTATTCCTTTGTTTTTAGTTTCTAGAAATATTGCGTTGTCTATTGGTCAAAATAAAGATTCTTCCCAAAGTGAATTGAGTGGAGAAGAACAACAAAGATTAAAAATAGAAATCGAAAGAATCCTATCCAATGATAATCTTTCTGAGGAAGTTAAAAAAGCTGCTTTGGAAGTATTATCTTCTAAATATAAAAATGAATGTTTTTTAAATATTGTTGAAGAAATAGAACAAAACCTGTTTCCAAAATCGCAAAAAGACGTTTTATATAAATTATTAGAATTTGCTAACCTTACAGAAGGTAATACACTAATTCTCACTACCCACAGTCCTTATATTATTAATTATCTGACATTAGCAATCAAGGGATATCAGGTTTTACAGAAAATTCTAGATTTACCAAACAGCAATTTACTAAAAGAACAACTAGAAAATATTGTTCCTCAAGTATCTTGTGTATCTGATAAAGATTCAATTGTATATGAATTAACAGAGACAGGGGAAATTATCAAACTTTCTACTTATGAAGGATTACCTACTGATGAAAATTATCTCAATTCTTTCTTAGCAGAGACTAATAACCTTTTTGATAATTTACTGGAAATTGAGGAACAAATATGAGTATAAATTTTTTTAAATCTACTTGTCAAAGTCAGACAAATCAGTATAAATTTGGACTTTGTGATGATCCTAACAAAGATAAAGATCCTGCTTATATTGACACTGTTGATTGTAGTAAATGGATTGCTATTGTTGAAAATAATCAAGAAATAGAGGTGATATTTACCGCTATTGATAATTGTATTGAAATTCTCAGATCAGATGGTACAATGGATAATCGTTGTGATGGTATGCTGACTTACAACAATCATCTTATTTTCGTGGAATTAAAAGAGAAAAATTATAGAAATAATTGGGTTGTAAACGGAGAGAAACAATTAAAAAATACAATTAATGTTTTTATAGCAAATCATGATTTAGCAATTTATAAATCTAAAAAGGCATATATAGCTAATAACAAAAAACCTAATTTCCAGTCTTCACAAATGGGAAGAATGGCCAGATTTGAAGCTGAAACAGATTTTAGATTAATCATCCGAAACACTATAGAAATTTCCTAAATAGTATTCTAATTTAATGGACTAAATTTATGTATCAATACCAAGATTTTATCATTCGCAATTGGCAAGAAAAAGACCGCATTTTTGCACCCACAGTTATTAGTTCTGTATTATCAGAATACGGTTTACCTTGGCAACCGGAAGCAGCAGACAAGGATGTATTAAATATTGAAGAATATTATTTAGCAACTGGTGGAGAATTTTGGGTAATTGAACATCAAAATCAGATTGTCGGGACTGCTGCCTATTATCCCATAAATCGCGGCGAAAAAGCGGTAGAAATTAGAAAAATGTACCTTTTACCAAAAGTGCGCGGTTTAGGATTAGGCAAATATTTATTACAACAACTAGAAACAGCAATTGCTTTACGGGGATTTAAGCAAATTTGGATTGAAACCGCCAGTATTTTAGCTGAAGCTGTTAAACTTTATGAAAGTAATGGTTATCTACCAACAACAGGTGTAGAAACTAGCAGATGTGATTTAGTCTATGTAAAATATCTATGATCAAGATATTCCAAAACCTTCTGAGTCTTTTTCTTAAATCCTCTTGTCCCCTGTGTCAACGTCCTACACCCAGGGAACTTTGTCCATATTGCATCAAACAAATTCAAAGTTGTCACAAACAAAATCCTGCTTATTTATGGAAACAACCATTACCAATATTTGTGTGGGGAAATTATGGTGGTGCAGTCAAAAGAGCGATCGCTGCATTAAAATATGAGAATCAGCCACAAATTGGTTATGTGTTAGGAGAATGGTTAGGGGAATCATGGTTATTACATTCACCGCAACCACAACAACAGCTTTTAGTTGTTCCTATCCCTATGCACCCCAAAAAACAAAAACAACGGGGTTTTAATCAAGCTGCATTAATAGCTGAAGGTTTTTGTAATGTGACAGGATACAAATTGAAAATCAATGGTTTAGAACGCATCAAGGAAACCAAAGCACAATTTAGTTTATCCGCAGTTCAAAGACAAGAAAATTTAGTAAATGCTTTTGTGATTGGTAAAGATTTGCGTCGTCATCCCCATATACCAATCTTATTAGTGGATGATATTTATACTACTGGTGCTACTGTTAAAGCTGCTGTACAGACTCTTGAACAACATCAAATTACAGTCTTGGGTGTAGCTGCTGTTGCCACGACAAATAAATAAAAATCAAGCTATATTAGATTAGTTACCCTGTATTTCTGGGAACAGTATTTCAATTTATGAAAAAGATTTTTGCAGTGGGTTTCAGAAACATCTTAATTATTCCTATTACATTGCTAACAATGGGGATTTGGATCAAAACAGCCTCAGCACAAAATAAGTTATATAGCCCTATTCCGTTAACTAATTTGACAGAAATTTCTGATACCTTATCAAACAAAGATATTCCCACAGGACAAGGGGGATTTGCTCGTGATTATGCAATCAAATTAAATCAGGGTGATAATTTATCTATTGATTTGTCATCGGAAAACTTTGACAGCATTATTACACTATTAGCACCCAATGGTTCAACAGCAGGAGAAAATGATGATGCTCCCGACGGTACAAGTAATTCTCTATTATTTACCCGCATTACAGAAACAGGAACTTACATTGTGCGCGTTCATTCTTTTGGGGAAACTGGGGTAGGGAAGTTTAAACTCAAGGTGACAAAACTGCAACCTGTGAAGTAGGGTTTGCGCGTTCAATCCATCCTTAATTGGGTATAATTGAATTGACGAGTTAAACGAAATAAATTATGAAAATTCAAGTAATCATATATGAAGCAGAAGCAGGCAGTTTTTGATTAATTTATCACAGATTATACTCAATAAAACTAAGAAAATAAAATTTTATGTTTTCAATAGTCGGTTTTAACCGACTTTAGCTATAAGACAGGGAATTTTTTCCCTGGATTTTGGAACATCAATTTTGAATATAAAAATCCGCTAATTATATATCTTGACAATAGCACAAAATTTCAAGATGTCAATACCCTAGTAAACTCGTTAGCTTATTGATTACATTCTCAATAATCTTGAGAATTAACTCAGAATATTCTCAATAAACACAAGGATGTGATTTTTTTGAAAAAGAGAGATTGAAAAAACTTATATGTCTGATGTCAGACTACCACGATATGCCACAATCCGAGAAACATCAATCGAAGTGTTACCAAATGATCAAGTCTGATGGTTGATGATTTGCGAAGACCACTCATAATAAAATCTGGATTTTCTGGTCTGAGAATAATATCTGTATGAAGGGGATTTTCGGGAATACGGCTGGTGATTAGGGCAAAAATAATGTGCTGATATGCTCCAATTGTATTGGTTAGACAATAGGCAGGACGGACTTTACTGGAAGATAAATCGTCAAAGGGAAATTGAATTAAAACGATTTTACCCTTCATGAGCTACAGGTTGTCCATCTTTCAGGGTATAAATATCTTCTTCTGGATCATGCAGAAAAGCAAAGCTAGGGTTATTGGAAACAGCATCTAACCAAGTTTGTTCATTAAGTTCATCTTCTGGCATTAAAAGAATAACGCGCACAACCCTGTCCTTTGCTTGGGGAATGGGATGATCAAGTTTGATTTGCCCTTGGGTATTTAGGATACCAGTGGTTTCAATCGCACGCATAGCTAAATCTAAGAGGGGTGATTTTATTCTAACATTATTTGGCTCGTTTATTGTCGCATGAGAAATTAGTAACTCGCGGACAATTTGGCGATATTTAGCTACACAAGTATCAAGTAAATATTGCATAAATTCAATTAAAAATATTAAACTGAAAATATGGTTTCATCAGGTGGCAGCAATTCGTTTCGATAGGACTCAAAGGTAATACTATCTGCAAAACCTTGATGTTGCAAAATTAGATTTGACCAAGTTCTAGTTTTGTTTTCTAGAAATGTAGCTAATACAGTGCCTTCGTGAATGTCCTTTGGTATTTCAGCAAGTTGGATTTTTCCATCTTTATAAATTCCCTGAACAGTTTTTAGTATGGATTAATCTCAACCAATTGGGCGATCATTATTACTATCAATTGTACTACAAGACATCCCTTGTTATTGTCGGCGTACGTCCTTAATTAAATATAATATATGTCATCAATATCTTGATTGTCTTTGGTTATTTTTATCATTATGACACATTCCACATTAGATAATTCTCGGTTATTTTCTTTAATCTTCTTCGTCAGTTTTTCTGATACCTTTTCCCAATCTTTTTTTAAGAATTTTGCAGTTTCTAATGTTCCTTCCGATGATATACCACCAACAATTGTTACTTGTTTTTCATTTATCTTAGTTTTGCATATTAATCCCCAAAAAACGTTAGTACCATTATCAGAGTCATCTTGGTATGACACTTTTTTACCGGGCGAACTATTTATATTTATAATAATTTTCTTGTTTCTAGTATCTGTAGTATCTAACGTAAATAAGCGATTATTTGTTTCAAAATGAGATACTAATTTATTAGAAAATAAACCTAAAATAATTAGACTTTTATATTGATATTTTTCGATTTCGGAAATGTCGATATCATCTGTATGAATTTTGTCTATAATATATTCTTTCGCTGCCAATAAACTAGTGATATAACAGAGAGATTTTGTATCTGAAGTTGCCACAAAGTTAAGTTCACTTAATTTTTTACCAGTATTTTGTTCTAGATCACTGTGTTTAATTTTCTGTGCAAGGTATTTTGCATATTTATCTATTTCATCTTCTTTTAACATATTTTTATCTATCTTAAATATCGTCATTGCTTTATCTATTGTGTCCTTAATATTAATATTAGGATAACTTTTGAAATTTATCCTAATAATTTTCTTGATATAAGCTTCTCTTATCTCTTTTGCATATTCACTGTCTAGAGTGTTCCTGGAATATTGAATATTTTTAAGAATTTTAGATATCAAGTCCGAGAGTTTAAGATTTGGATTTTCTACTATGTATTGTATTTCATCCATTATATTATCTACATCTATATTTTCATATCTGTCGTTGTCAGTTATATAGTTGGAGGTATATAAGTATTCTATTAATTTTTTTAACTTATTCTTGTCGATATTCTGATTCTCCATTATGTCGATATTGTTCATTATTTTTTCTAACAATTTATCGGGATCTCTCCTGTATTCTTCATATAAACCGGTTATTATTTCTTTAAAAAACGACATCGGAAAAGCCTGAATATGAAGTATTATATGATTAATTAAAAATTCTTTTGGAAAATAATTTTCACTATTATTAAAATTAGGATTTTTTAGTATGTGATTTATTACATTTTCTAAAGATTTCAATGGGAAATCTGGGATTACAATTGCAACATCATTCTTATTATTTATAGGATAAGAATCAAACCCAAAAAAATCATCGAATGCTATTTTTTTATCTTGTGTTGACCAAATTTCAGCTACGCGAGTAAAAATTTGTACTAGTGAAGCAGTAAACAAAGCCCACTCTAAAGTAGTAATTCTATTCCATACTTGACAACTAAGTTGTTTGTCTCCACAATAATCATTTTTTGAAAAAAAGCTTGTCTTAATTATTGTAGTTATCAATATTACAAGAATAGCAAAAATAGCCAGATACCAAAACTTTTTGTACCCAGTTCCAAGTTTAGAAGATGGACTAAAAAATCTGAAAAGTTTTCTAATATCTTTCAACATAATCCTTTTATCCTTCATTGCTTTTTGGTTTCAGTTTTAGCATACAAAAATTTTAGTATTTAAAATATTTAAAACAGACATTTTAGTTATAAATTATAGTTACAAAATACACTAAATTAACTTCATAGTTGGTTTACAGGCAACTACTCAATAACCCTCTTTCATCAATTTGGCTTTTCCAGGCTATATTTATCCTTTCCTCAAGATTTCGGCTCAATAGCACCATACCGAATATCATCAATGAGTTATTTCTAATCAAAAAAGTGTCACAAGAGTTACATTAAAAGACTTTGCTAAAAAAATTATGCAACAAACTGGTAGATATATTTTTTATCACTCTGTCTTCTAAGTCGAGATAGTGCTAATTACACACAAAAACAACGCTTCAGTCCACTCCACCACAGCCCCATAAGTATCTCCCGTATGTCCACCCAACTTATAATCAAACCAAGCTGCGGTAACAACAGAAATCACACTTCCAGTCAAAACCATCCCCACAGATAAAACTAACTTATGGGGATTAATTAACCAAACAACAGCACTCAAACCTAACAATAAAAATAAACTTGGTAATAAATCTAAATAAGAACGAATAGCTAGTTTATGAAATGCACCCTTACCAGTTGGTTTTAGATAAGGATATTGACAAATAGCCATTTGTTGTCCCCAACGTCCCCAGCCACAACCAGCCATTAACACTAAATAATGATTTTCGGCTATATCTGTTAAAGCAGTAATTTTCAAAATAATAATCATAATAGCAGACATTGCCCCAAATGCACCAGTAGCACTATCCATCATTACCTGCAATCTACGTTCAGAATCACCTACTGCTAAACCATCAGCCGTATCCATCGCACCATCTAAATGTAACCCTCCCGTAATTGCTATCCACGCACCTACTACCAAAGCATTACGAGTTAGCACGGGGACACCCAAATAATTCATTCCCGTATCTAATCCACCTAAAATCCCCCCAATCATCAACCCAATCACCGGTGCAAAACAAGCAACCTTCTGGAAGTCCAAATTTTGCAGATAGGGTAAGGGAATAGCTGTATAGAAAATCACAGCCGCAACTAAATTTAGCAATTGCTGTTGCCACCAGCGCAAAACATTAGCCATACTTTAGAAAGAGTTCAATTAGCTAAATACTTCCAGTATTCATGAATATAAATGTTCTCATCATAAATCACTCCCAGGCTGACAATCTACCTCAAAAGATGAGACGATCGCCTCCTAAACTTGATATTTTGGAACTATGGGAAATTAACAATCCATCTTATTGATAGTCTGGCTGCGTTGTCACTCACCTTTCATAAACCGCTATTTCTCTATGAGTAATCATCTACCCCACACCAAAACGCCAGCCCCGTGCATAGTCAACATGGGCATAGTTGTCAACAAACTCGATATCCGCCGATTGCTGAATGATTTAGGTAGAGTCCACTACATTTACACCCAAGAAAATAAGCTACTGAGTGAGGGTGACGGGGATGTAATGGAAGTATTCGCTAATTCCCATCGCTCTACCTTAGTCACCAATAATGCACTATATGTGAATGTGGATAGTTTTGATTATCTGGAGTTAAAACTATCCCCACAACAAGAAACCTACTTCGACTTAGTTCAAGAGGAAATGTGTTTACGGTTGATTCCTCTTTCTACTCCTTTACAAGCAAGACGCGATCGCCAATTTAACGTTACGGTTATAGAAGCGATGATGGATCAAGTCCTAGCAGCTAGATGGGATGCGGAAATTGATGACGACTGCTGTGATTCTTTTTAAAGGAGTCAGGAGTCAGGAGTCAGAAGTCAGGAGTCAGGAGTCAGAAGAAGGAGAAAAAGAAAGGATGTAACAACGTAGGAATTGTAGATCCCCCTACGGTATTAGCAAACCCTAACAAAAAAATCATATCCTCTTTGGGGTCATAGTGGATTGCGGGGTATGACCCTCACAAGACAAAAACCCCCACGAACGCCCTAAGTAACACCAAAAATGTTAAGTTGATGGATAAATTTAGCTAACTAGTATTTTTGCCTTGAGCGCCAATTTTTCCTTTGAAAGTCTCGCTACCTGTAGCCAGACCAAAGCTAGAGCCGGAATATTTTCTACTCCCCACGGAATTGTAGAAACACCCAGGTTTATGCCTGTGGGAACATTAGCTAATGTCAAAACTATCACCCCTGCCCAACTGGGAGCAACAGGAGCGCAGATGGTTTTAGCTAATACCTATCATTTACATCTCCAACCGGGAGAAGCCATTGTTGCTGGTGGTGGTGGATTACATAAGTTCATGGGTTGGTCTGGTCCCATGCTCACCGATTCCGGTGGATTTCAGGTTTTCAGTCTGAGCGAAATGCGGAAAATTACTGAAGAAGGTGTAACTTTCCGTTCTCCTCATGATGGGCAAATCATTAAATTAACGCCAGAACGCTCTATTGAAATTCAGAATATTTTAGGGGCGGATGTGATCATGGCTTTTGATGAATGTCCTCCCTATCCTGCCACTCGTCAGGAAGTTGAAGCCGCCACTGACCGAACCTATCGCTGGTTAAAACGCTCTATATCCGCCCATCAACGCCAGGATCAGGCATTGTTTCCCATTGTCCAGGGGGGAGTATATTTAGACTTACGCGCCCGTGCTGCTCAAGAATTGGCGCAGTTGGATATGCCGGGATATGCCATTGGTGGGGTCAGCGTGGGTGAACCAACGGATTTAATGGCGCAAATTGTCCAAACTACAGCGCCGTTGTTACCGCTGAATAAACCCCGTTATTTGATGGGTGTGGGAACTTATCGAGAAATGGCCATTGCGATCGCTTCTGGTGTAGATTTATTTGATTGCGTTATTCCCACCCGCTGGGCTAGACATGGAACGGCTATTGTCTCCGGTGAACGCTGGAATATCAAAAATGCTAAGTTTCGTGAAGATTTTACACCATTGGATGCAGATTGCCCTTGTTACACCTGTGAAAATTTCAGTCGGGCTTATTTATCTCATTTAGTGCGATCGCAGGAAATATTAGCATATACTTTGTTGACTATTCATAACATCACCGAATTAATTCGCTTTACTCAAAAGATTCGCGCATCAATTTTGAGCGATCGTTTTGTTACCGATTTTGGTCATTGGTTAGAACCATCAGCAATTGATTTAGAAAAAACTGAGGACTGATCATTGAGCTAATCATGATAAAATATATCTCGCATATAAAATCTGTATTTGATTATTAGGTGGATTTAAACAAACATGGAAGCAGCACTATTACTAGCGAAATTGCCTGAAGCTTACCAAATCTTCGACCCCTTGGTAGATGTTTTACCTGTTATTCCCGTCTTCTTCTTGTTACTTGCATTTGTTTGGCAAGCAGCAGTGGGTTTTAGATAAATTACCCATTGCCAATTTTTTGGACAGGTAACATCCACCTGTCCTATTTTTTGGTAAAATTAATAGTTCTTAATATTTTGCAAGAAATCCATATAATTAATCCAGTCACATACTAAATTACCAGGAAGCTACGATGGGAAATATCAAATTTGTTAAAGAAAATCAAGAAATAGTCGCCGCAGATGGTGCTAATCTCCGACTTAAAGCTGTAGAAAATGGCATTGATATATATAAATTTTTCGGCAAAATGACCAATTGTGGTGGTGCTGGACAATGTACTACTTGCGTTGTCCAAATCACTGAAGGATTAGAAAACCTGTCTCCGCGTACAGATTTAGAAACCAAAAAATTCAAAAACAAGCCTGATAACTACCGTCTCGCTTGTCAAACCTTAGTTAATGGACCCGTGACTGTTATCACCAAACCTTAAAGGCTGATAAAAAAATTTGGCTTCACTCTGTCATGGATGATGCTATTCTAGAATAGTTGACTCGAAATTACACAAAAGGCTATCTTGCTATGCAAGTTAATGATTTGGGTTTCGTAGCGAGCATTTTGTTCGTATTAGTACCCGCCGTGTTTTTAATCATGCTTTACATCCAAACCTCCAAGACTGAAGGTTAATTAACAGCCTTGCGAACAGCTATTAGCTTTTGTGAGCATTTTAAAATCGGTGGAAAAGATAGTTAATACTTGGGCTATAAAATAAAAACCCCCCTAAACTCATATAGTGTAGGGGTTTTTATTTAGTCATCGCTAATATGAAGACATTATCCAATAGTGCGTGCCAAGAGAACTGGACAGGTAGCATTAACACGAACATAGTCAGATAAAGACGAGCCAATGAGCCGATCTATATCAACAAAACTCTTAGCAATAGATGGGCGACGGTCCGGGGAACCAATCAATAATAAGTCTATATTCAACTCATTAGTTAAACGACAAATTTCTTCCCCAGGTTTACCACTGCTAGTAATACAACGCACTGCTACAGATTGCTTTTCTGCCTCTGCCACAGCCATTCCTAACACAGAATTTCTCTCTGGTTTAAGATCAGTAATACCTGATAATTTACCACCTAAATCTGCATTAACATTAGCTAAAACCAATTGTCCACCCGCAACACCCCTAAGTAAGAACAAAGCCAAATTTAAAGAGTTTTTGGCAGATTCAGAATTATCCATGGCCACCATAATGCGCTTAATGTTTTTGACATAAATGTCATCTTTCACTAGCAACATGGGACGGGAAGACAGTTGGAAAACGTACTGACTGACGGAATTGGAGAAAATAGATTGTAGCCGCTTCATTCCCCGTGAACCCATAATAATCAAGTCAGCTTCCATTTCGTCAGCGACTTGACAAACTACATCCTTGGGATCACCTTGACGTAAAATAGAAGAAACTTGGCTGGGGTCTAAGTTTAAATACTGAATAGCCTTAGCGAGAATTTTGCCCCCTTCTTCCCATTTGTCGGTCATTACAGCCGCAGTGCTTTGTGGGGTGACAACGTGGAGAACTGTGACCTTTGCTCCTCGAAATGAAGGTAGTTCTTTCAAGTTCTTGAGCATTTCTTCCGCGTGTCCTAAACCGGAGACAGCCAACAAAATTTTTTGGATCATTTTTCCGTCTTTGTCGTGAAGGTTTTTGTGGTTTTTGCTGCTAGTATTGAGCTATGGCTGCGTCAGGCAAGCTATCAGAATGTTTTTTTCTGATGTGCTAAATAACCAAGTTAAGTATTTAGGCATAAATTAACTGATTAGCAGTAAAACTAATACCAACAAGCAGAAGAGTGATTAATATTAAGTTTATTTACGCCTAACTACGTGAAGTGACAACCAGGTTGCCTATCATTCATATCATACAACTAATTGTGTCTAATGAAATTAATAAAAGATGATGTTAGTTATGATTTGTCATCTATGTTAATTTTTTTTAATTTAAGTTAATTATTACCATGATCATTTTTCGGAAATTAAACAACAAATAGCAGAATATCAAGCTTATGCTGAAAAAATGAGAGCAAAAATACCGTTTATATTGTCAGCATTCAGCCGTCAATTTTCAGCTTTTCGTAAAAAGATAAATTTAATTTCTGCTTGAGATTTACAGGATTGATAAAATCAAAAAAATGAATTACCAAGTTGTTAATCAATTAGATGAAACCCAAATTTCCGAACTTGTGGAATTATACAAAAATGAGTTCTGGAGTCACAACCGAACATATCCAGGTGTTGTCAAAATGTTAGCTGCATCTGATATTATCATCGCTTTAGTAAATGAGGAAAAAGAACTAATTGCTTTTTGTCGTATTTTGACTGATTTTGTTTATCGCGGAGTTCTTTATGATGTCATTGTTAAACCTAGTTACAGAAAAATGGGATTTGGTGCTAAGTTATTAGATGAAGTCGTTAATCATCCCCAATTAAAAGAAGTTGAAAATATGGCTTTGTTCTGTTTACCAGAGATGATACCATTTTATCAACAGTGGGGTTTCACTAATGAAGTTGTGAACTTAGAATTAATGTATCGTTATCAATAATATATCAATCCTTGAGAATTCTCTAATTTGATCATGTCTACCCAAAGTCTAATTCAAAGTATATATACAGATGGCGCTTGCACAGGTAATCCTGGCCCTGGTGGTTGGGGTACAGTTGTCTATTTTCATGATGGTTCAGTGCATGAAATGGGTGATTCATCCCAGCACACCACTAATAATAAAATGGAAATGCAAGCTGCGATCGCTGCCTTGGAATTTTTCAAATCATCTCGACAAACTGAACCTATTACCCTGTACACAGATAGTAAATATGTCATTGATTGTGTGACAAAATGGGTAAAAGGCTGGAAAAAGAACGGCTGGAAAAAAGCAGATGGGAATCCCGTTCAAAACCAAGACCTCCTAGAAATCCTGGATCAACTCAATAGCCGACTGGTACAATGGGAACACGTTCGCGGACATTCTGGTAATATTGGCAATGAACGCTGTGATGTCATTGCGCGTTCCTTCGCCAACCATAAAATCCCTCACCTCAAACAATTATTACCTGGACTTCTTCACGAAAATTTACCTAAAATTGGGGAAATAAGCCCAGCAAAAGTATCTAATGATCCAATAAACTCTACAATAACTAATAAAAACACACTAGAAAGCAGTCCGTCTGCATCAGATACAAGCACTATGGAACTATCTACAACACCAACTGCGACTACAACCAACGAACAACCCACGGAAATCAGGGTTTTACAACTTCGCAACTTGGTGGAAACCTTACGGATTGCAGACGAAATTGCCGAAAAAGGCTACCTAATTACCAGTTCAGAATTAGCAGACTTAATGGGTGTTCACTCTAGCGCCGTTACCAGCCGAGGTGATGAATGGCGGTGGCGAAATTGGATAGTTTCACGGGTAAGACGGGAAGGAAATCAAATTCTTTGGGAACTCGAACGTGGGGACAAAATAGCCACAGAAATAGATTGAAAAATATAATTTTTGATTTTCCTTAAATCTTAAAACCCATAGGGGCGCAGGCTATGCGCCCTTGATTGCATTTCAAGATCTTTGATTAAGCTCCTAACATTTGTAAATTGTGCAAAGTGGCATAAAATCCTTGTTGTTGTAGCAATTCTTCATGACTTCCCTGTTCAATTAATTCCCCCCGTTTCAACACAAAAATCCGGTCTACATTGCGAATTGTTGAGAGACGGTGAGCAATAATAATTGAAGTCCGTTGGATTAACAACTGATTTAAAGCTGATTGAACTAAAGCCTCCGTCCCCACATCTAAACTAGCTGTGGCTTCATCTAATACCAAAATTTGGGGATTACGAATAGCCGCCCGCGCAAAGGCTAAAAGTTGTTTTTGTCCACTAGAAAGATTTGTCGCCCGTTCTCGTAATTGAGTATCATAACCTTGGGGTAATTGGTTAATAAACGTCGCTACATTCGTCTTTTCTGCTGCTTGTTGAATTTCTGCAAAACTGTAATTATCACCTAAAGTAATATTACTTTTAACATCACCAGCAAACAAAAACGCCTCTTGCAAAATCACCGTCATATAACGTCGTAGTTCCACTTGAGGAATCTCGCGGATATCCACACCGTCAATCAGAATGCGTCCTTGGGTTGGTTCATAAAGACGACATAACAGCCGAATAATTGAACTTTTACCCGCACCTGTGGGACCAACTAAAGCCACCTTTTCCCCTGGGTGAATGGTAAAGTCTAAATTCTTAATCACATAATCATCATCTTTATAAGCAAAGGAAACATTTTCAAACTTAATTGCTCCCAAAGCCGGAACGGGTGTAAAATCTTGAGATTCTAACTTAGAAACTATCTCATTAATATAGCCAAATTCAAAATCTACATTTGCACTTTGAGGCTGAGAGTAATCTTTAATTTCGATAGGTTCATCTAAAATATCCACTACTCTTTCAATAGCCGTAAACCCAGATTGAATCACCGTAAACTTTTCCGCAAAATTCCGTAATGGTTCAAAAAATTGTTGGGCATATAAAATAAATGCTGATAAAATCCCAAAGGAGATTTGTTGATCTAACAATAACCAACCACCTAACCATAATACTCCAGCAATAGCAATTAAACCAACCCATTCTAAGGTTGCAGAAACTGCGGAATCATACCAAATGCTAATATCTACTTCCTTAATATAACGTTGGTTAGCAGCTCGAAATAACTCAACATTAAATTTTTCGCGGCGAAATAATTGAACTATATTAATCCCGACAATATTTTCTTGAAGTTGAGAATTGAGTACAGAAAGTTCTTCCCTGGTTTTATAATTAGCCCTTCGATACCGCTGTTGAAAATAAATCATCAACCAAGTTATTGGAAACAGGATGAATATCAACAAAGAAGCAAGTTGCCATTGAATAGAAAACATCAATCCTACAATTACTACCATAGATAGTAAATCAGAAACAATGCCTACAGCCCCAGTGGAAAAAACATCTCCTAAACTTTCGACATCACTCGTTAGTCTAGTAATCAATTTACCTACAGGTGTCTGATCAAAAAACCGCACAGCTAAAGATGTTACATGAGTAAATAAATCCTCACGAATATCTGCTGTGATTTTTTGCCCTAATTTTTGCACTAAATAACCTTGGACACTTATTAATACTAAGCGGATAGTAGTTGCAATGAGCAACATTCCAATCAAGATATTTAAGCCTTGCCATAAAGGCATATTTTGCAGAAATTGATATGTACTTGGTTCTTTGCGAATTAACGAAATTGCCTGTCCCACTAATAGGGGTTTGATAGCACTAGCAACAGCAATCGGAACAAGCATTAACATGGATACTGCTAATAGTTTGCCATGACGACGACCATAGGGAACTAAGCGTAAAAATAACCGCCAGTCATTTTCTCGACGACGGTATTCGGGATTGGATTTAGTTGGAGATGGAGAGATGCCCATAAATAACAATTTAGGAGAAAAATAATGTGAAATTCTGCCCTGGGAGACTAATTTTTTTCAAAATTTAAGCCATTGATTTCTTGACATTTGGCCTGTGCGGCTTGATAAGCTGTCAAATATTCTAGCCCCCCCAACATAACATCACCATAATAATCATAGGGGGCTTCACCATAAATAGGTAAAGGATCATCCTCTGGATAATCTTCTTTGGATTCTTCCACAATGGCTTTGAGTTTTTTGGTACTTAGAGCTTGAGCCGGAAAATAATAAAGTTCTTGGGGATTTTTTTGTAAATGGGGAAGTGTCGGATCTATAATTACATCATTAACTTCAATCCAACCATGTTCAACTGGTTTATAGGGTTGACCAGCAAATACTAAAAAGCCTTGGATATACTTTGCCCCTTGGGTGATTAAAACTGCTTTATAAGCATTATCAAAAGGTTTTTTAGCTTTACTTTTGATGGCTTTGGCAATTTCATGAGATAGGGTTTCATCTAATAATTTGTTCATGGGGTAAATTCTCCTTTAATTATTTTGTCAATTATTAATATACACTGTATTAGGCAATTTTTAATCACCTGGACTATATAGCGATCCTAAATTAGTTATGAAAAACAAGATCCCCGACTTCTCTAAGAGGATGTTTGAAAAGTTTTAGGTTGTGATTTTAGGCACTTACAGATCCCCCCTAACCCCCCTTAGCAAGGGGGGAACTAGAGTCAAAGTCCCCCTTAAAAAGGGGGATTTAGGGGGATCTGAAAATATTTGATACACCATGAGGGACTTTTCAAACACCCTCTAAGAAGTCGGGGATCTGACTCTGGGAATGTTCACAAATCAAATAGGATTACTATATGCTAATTATTGTTGATATCCGATAATTACCCCCTTTAATCCCTCGATACTTTGGGGGGAAACCAGAAAATCCAGTCCCCTCCCCTTTGTGAGGCTATCGTGTACACACAAGTTATACTCGAAACGGCTGGATTGTTTGATTCTAAACGTAGGGGTAAAGCAAGAGCTTCATTGGTGTCAACTTAACCTAAAACCCATAGCCCACCTGGGAATGAATTCCCAGTCTAATAGCAGAAGTCATCTGAAGATGACTAAATAACCCGGAAATTTTTGAGTAAACTTTAGTTTACTTTCGCTATTAGCCCGGAAATTCATTTCTGGGTGGGTGTGGAAGCCAACAAATAAGCCATCTGTAGCCTAAGTTGACACCAATGGGGTGGGGTTAATTCCTTCAACACCGCATCAGTAAAGGGATTTTTCCCCGCCTTCAAATCCCTAATTTGCCCTTTTTGGACAACACTTTCTCACTCCGCTAACTTGCGTTTAGCTTTGCCTTTGTTAGCAAACTCCTGTGCTTTTGCTTGGGGGTCAAATTGTAAATTTTTATCCCATTCTTTGGCTTGACGGAAATTAGCCACAGCCCCATTCAGATCATCATTTGCTGCCAAGTTCTCACCTTGGATCACTAACACCGTTGCTGCTAATAATAACCGAGATGGAGTTTGGCAATCCTTTAATTCTGCCAACACTTGAGGATTACCAATCAAATAATTATTCAGCAAATTGCAACCACTGGTGACTAAATTATCTAAATCCAAATCCCATAAAATGATCGTCTTGTCAGCACTCCCAGAAGCCAGTTTTTTGCCGTCGGGGCTAAATCCCACACTCCAGACCGTACTCTCATGACCTTTCAGGGTATTGAGGACTTTCCCTGTGGTTACGTCCCAGATTTTGATCGTCTTGTCATCACTCCCAGAAGCCAGTTGTTGTTGTCCGTCGGGGCTAAATCCCACACT
>NZ_VILA01000002.1:0-17537 GCF_009712025.1 Dolichospermum sp. UHCC 0406 | reverse complement strand
GACCTTTCAGGGTATTCAGGACTTTCCCTGTGGTCACGTCCCAGATTTTGATCGTGTTGTCACCACTCCCAGAAGCCAATTGTTGTCCGTCGGGGCTAAATCCCACACTCCAGACCCAACTCTCATGACCTTTCAGGGTATTCAGGAGTTTCCCTGTGGTCACGTCCCAGATTTTGATCGTGTTGTCACCACTCCCAGAAGCCAGTTTTTTGCCGTCGGGGCTAAATCCCACACTAATGACCGAACCCTCATGACCTTTCAGGGTATTTACAGCTAAGGCTAAGGCTTTGTTTTCTGGCTTCTCATTACGCTGCAAATACACCGCTTGGCTTAATGCTGCTGTCGTTGGTTCTTGAGTATCCAATGTTGCCCAAGATGCCAGTTTGACTTTTTGATTTACTCTTAATGCTTCTATCAAAGCATTACCGCGTTCTCCTGAAGCAAACATGGCTTCACTAGATTTAGTTAAGGCTTGAATTGCATTAATATCAGCTTGTTGTTTTTGCGTTTCTGCCCTCTTTGCAGCATCCCAAGCTGTGACTGTTAGCAAGGTTAATGCTATTCCTGCGGCTACTGAACCTGCCAGGGCAATTTTGAGAAAGCGATTCAGTTTAGCTTCACCGATTTTTCTTTGTTGTTTTTCTCGTTCTAGTTGTTGGCTGAGTGGTTCTTGTTGCTGACGAATAAACAAAGCCAAATAATCATGAACTAATTGATAACGTTCACAGGGATTTTCTGGCAACAACACCACTAAACCAGATTTGACAAATATTTCTAATACTAAATCTAAGTTATTCTCAGCCTCGGTTTTATCCGGTTCTAATAATAATTTTAAATCTGCTGCTAATTCTGCTTTAGTTTTTAACGGTCTTGTTCCTTGTTCGTCTGTGAGAAAATAAAGTAATAATTCGGCAAGTTCTTGATTTTTCTTACCGCAATCATTAACTATTTCTCCTAAATAACGTTTAACTAATTGTTGCTTATTACCAATTTGCTGATATGCGGCTAATGTGGTGATATTTTCTGTTTCTAATTGCGCTCCCACAATTTGTAATTCAATGGGACGAACTGAACCTAATTCTCCCGCTAAATCTTCTACCAGCCGGTTAATTAAATCCGGTTCTAACTGAAAATCAGTTTTTTTAGTTAAACTCTCAATCGTAGTTTTAGCATTTTCTGGGGTTAAGTTTCCCAATTTATACAACACATTTTTACTCAGAATACCATCACCAATAATATTCATGTCGCTGATTTCATCACATTCTAATAAAAGATGCAAATAATCTACCCGCAAAGATAAAATTATTCGCAAAGATCCAATATTTTTATTATTTAGACATTTTCCTAAAAACTGAAAAAATTCTGTTCTATCTTTATCGTCAGGACAAACAAAGAAAAATTCTTCAAACTGGTCAAAGATTAATACTGTTCTTCGGTATTTTTCAATTTCTACCAATTTTAAAATAAACTCTTCTTGAGTATCTAATTTTAAATCTTCTGATTTTAAGTTTTCTGGTAATACATCTAATAATTCTTTTGCTAATTCTGTAAACCAACTATTATAAACTCTAATCGTCACAGGTAAATTATCTTGAAAACCTATAGCTTTATTTTGCAATGCAGGAATTAACCCAGCATTAACTAGAGAACTTTTACCAACTCCCGACTGTCCATGAATGACAATAATTTTTTTATCAGTTCTACCAATTCTTGCTAGTAATTCATCTACATCTATTTTCCGTCCAGATGCTTCAATTTCTGGAGAAATATTTTCTTTTTTAATGGTTTGATTTGTTTGTAGAGACGTTCCGTAATTTGTTTGTAGAGACGTTCCATGGAACGTCTCTACATTTAGATTTGTATTTTTTGATGGTTTTAACCAACCCGCACCAATAAACGCCCGCAAACCAAATTGTTGTTCAATAGAACGAGATTGTAATTTGGTATTAAAAGCTTTCAGATATTCTGTTTTTTGAAATAATAGTTTTTGTAAAAGATTGAGAATTTTAACATAAAGCTTTGGTTGATTATTGATAACCCCAATATCTTTAGCAAATTCTAAACTACTAATTGCTTGTTCATATTGTTGTAATTTTTCTTGAGCTTGTGCTAGAATTAAAAGTAGACTTTGACGATAATAATTTATTAGGGGTAACTCATGAATTACCCCTATCCCTTGATTAGCAATTTTTGCTGCTTCTGAAAAATTTGATTGTTCAAAATTAGCTATTGCTAAAAATAGATAATCTTCCGCTATTTTCAAGATATTATTTTCAGCTTGATGTATTTCTAAAGCTTGTTGAGATAATGTTTTTAATTGTTCCCATGCTTTTAAATCTTGGAGAATTAACCCAAATTTTGATAAAGAATTAGCAATTAAATCCAGACGTTGAGCATTTTTAAACTTTTCTAATATTTGTTGAATACAATTTATTATTTCTCCCCCTTCCCTGGTAGGGAAGGGGGTTGGGGGGTTAGGTCTTAATTTTTCATAATTGCAAATTGTCAGATGATAAAGTATTTTCCCTGGAATTTCTAAATTATCGGTTGTTTGCCAAAAATCTAAACTTTGTTGATAGTAATTAATAGCTGTATCCAATCGTTCTTTGTTATACTCAATAAATCCTTTTAGAAAATTACAATTAGCTTGAAAATCTGGTTCTAATTTTTGATCATATTTTTGTAAGTCTTGTAATGCTAATTCAAGTTCTTGTAGATTTACATTCAAATCATCATTTAATATCTTATCTATTATTGATTTAAGTAAATCAATTAATTCATCAAAAGGAAGAGAGAAATTGATAGTAATTCCCCAACTTTCTAAATCAGGTGCAGATTCCATGATTTGTTGATATATTACATCATTAATCCATAGGACTACCGGATATGGACAATTATTTCTAAATTCTTCCCTGACTTGATTAGCTGAACTAAACATTTTCGATAAATTCGGTAATGATTCCCAACCGACAATCATTAATGCTGCAATTTCCTGATTAAATTCTTCTTGAATCGCATTATATAATGTTCTTTCTGATGCTTGAAGTCGTAAAATCTGAATTTCAATCTGACAGATTTTTTGTAATTCTTGAATGAGTTGATTTTGTAAGTTGAGATAATTGCACTTAGCCAAAATCAGTTTAAAGTCTCCTTGGGATGCTTCTATAGACCATGCTAAATCTTCTAGTTGTTGTGAGTTGTTCATAGTATTAATTTGTGATAAACAAGATCCCCGACTTCTGAACTTTAACCTCGATAAATAATAACATTGATCGAAGGCAATAATTCAGGTGAGATGATAAGATCCCCGACTTCTTTGATTTATTGTGTCCATAAATTATAAATTGATCTCAGAAGTCGGGGATCTAAATCCTGTTAATCCTTAAATCCTGGATATCCTGATTCAAACAACTTTTCTGATTCTGCTAAAATCGGATTGACATCAAACCATAATTCACCCTGATCTCGATATTCAAATACAAATCTACTGCGAATTAATTTCTGATATCCTTGATCATCACTAACGTGCTTAGTTTTTTTAACACGGCGTAATAATTCCCATTCTTCATCAGAAATAGTTAAAGACATTTCATTCCGTCGTTCACGAATAATCTGCTCTAAGGTATGACTCTGGAGAGGAAATTTTTTATCTTTCATAATCCAGGGGTTTAATAACCGCAAAATATCGCGCACATGACCACCGCTAACCTGACACAAGCGGTCTAGACTTGCTGGAGCATCAAAAATTTCAGTAATTTTATTTAAGCGGTCTTCTGGGGCTAAATTAGGAAATGCTCTAGCTAAAATCATCTGTTGCATTAGTGCTAATCCCTGTTCATGGACTTTACCATCTGAAGACTTGACGGGAACCATTGGTAATATTTTTGGTTCTTCTGGAAATCGTTGGGTTAGTGTGCCATATTCATTGGAAAATTTCAAAGCCAGGGGCATGGTATAAATAACATGACAATTCAGTTTGGTGAGATATTCTCCTTGGTCAACAAATAGATATTCTTGTTGTGTCCGACCCCAGGATTTAACACTATTATCTATACGGTCTAGGTTATCAACTATGACCACTAAACCATTTTTACCCTGTTGTTTGAGTTTAGAAATAGCAGGTTCTAAAAGTTCTTGATTAATTGCTTGTAGTAAGTTGGTTTTCTGTGGTCCTAAATATTGATTTACTTTGGTTCTTAATGTGGAATCACTTTTCATTTTTGTGGTGATTTCCCCAATACCCAAAGACAGAGACAACTTTTGTCCGTCAACAGTATAACCAATATCATGACCAGCAAATTTACCTTTAACACCTGTAACTTCAGAGTTTAAGATGTTCCATGCACCTTGAAGTAATTCCTGAAATTTTTTCGGTTCTTCGAGAACAATTTTCTCAAGACTTTTACTAATGCGACTAGCAATAGCCAAAAACACATCAGCAATATCTATATCTGTGATTTCTAAATCTTCGCTAGATTCAAAATAAACAACATGAAAATCTGCTGCTTCTAATTCTACCTGTAATCGTAATAATTCTGTAGATTTACCACAACCAATATGTCCAGTAAATAGGTTACAGGTAGGCTCATCTTGATTCCACTCTGTAATACTATCTTTAATAGTGCTGATGATATCCTCACCACGCACTTTAGAAAAGTCAATATAACATTTTTGATCTTCCACATTTCGCGCAACAAGGGTGCGTGCGGGGTTAGTGGCTTTATAAAAATCCTTAATATCCATTTTGCTAGTAGTATAATTGTCCTGATAGTTGAGGAATATCCCTACTGACAATAATACTTGTTTCTCAGTAATTTCAGTTATTTTTCCCATAATTTTAATAATTTTATGAGAATCAGGATTTACAAGATCAAACCATGAACAGGATTTTATTTTACTCACATCCTGTCAATTCTTAAATCCTGGTTATCCTAATGCTGACAATTTCTGTATTTTAAAATCTAGATATGATAACAGCCAGATCATACACCTTCATAATAGCACAAAAAGTCAAGAGGTCAAGAACCTAGTAAAATGGTTATCTTATTGCAAGCATTCTCAATAATCTTGAGAATGAAGCAGACTTATTCTCAATAAACATAGTCTTGTGCTTTTTTTGTAAAAGTCTGATTTAAAAAACTTATAGCCTTCAGTTTTTAACTAACAACTGACCCACATTCGCAAAATGTGTCAAAATAAAGAATTGTCATAAAAAATATTGTTAAGGTAATTTAGTGACTTCAACTGCTCAAGCTAGTGCGAGTGCGCGTCGTGCGGTCTTCCCATTTACAGCCATCGTCGGTCAAGAAGAAATGAAACTGGCACTGCTGCTAAATGTCATTGACCCCAAAATTGGTGGTGTAATGATTATGGGCGATCGCGGCACCGGAAAATCTACAACTATCCGCGCCTTGGCGGACCTTTTACCAGAAATCCCTGTTGTCGCCAATGACCCCTTCAACAGTGACCCCAACGACACGGACTTGATGAGTGATGAAGTCCGTCAACAGGTAGCACAGGGGTTAGAAATTCCCATCACTCACAAAAAGGTGCAAATGGTAGATTTACCATTGGGCGCTACAGAAGACCGCGTTTGTGGGACAATTGACATTGAAAAAGCCTTATCTGAGGGTGTCAAAGCTTTTGAACCGGGACTCCTAGCCAAAGCCAACCGGGGTATTCTCTACGTTGATGAGGTCAACTTGTTAGATGACCACTTGGTAGACGTACTCCTCGATTCCGCTGCTAGTGGCTGGAATACCGTGGAACGGGAAGGAATTTCTATCCGTCACCCTGCGAAGTTTGTTCTCGTTGGTTCAGGAAATCCTGAAGAAGGGGAATTACGTCCTCAACTTCTCGACCGTTTTGGAATGCACGCGGAAATTCATACCGTTAAAGAACCAGCTTTACGGGTACAAATTGTGGAGGAACGGGGTGAATTTGACCAAAATCCGCCTGTGTATTTAGAAAAACACCAAGCACCACAAGTAGCATTACAAGAGAAAATTGTCAATGCCCAAAACTTATTACCACAAGTTAATTTAGACTATGACTTCCGGGTGAAAATTTCCGAAGTTTGTTCAGAATTAGATGTGGACGGGTTGCGGGGTGACATCGTGACGAACCGTGCGGCTAAAGCCTTGACAGCTTTTGAAGGTCGGACAGAAGTTACAATTGACGATATCCGTCGGGTAATTACTTTATGTCTGCGTCACCGTTTGCGGAAAGATCCTTTAGAATCTATTGATACTGGCTATAAAGTGGAAAAGGTCTTTTGTCGGGTTTTTGGTGTGGAACTTCCAGAAGATTCAACCCAGAAAAATGGTGCAGGGATGAAAGCTGGCGCTCGTTAGTGATAATGTAGATGTCAGTGGAAAGTAAACTGTCTACTAACCACTGACAACTGTACGGGCGAAGCATTTGGAGAACTATCTTTGGCAATGACCGATAATCTATCTTCCAAATGCTTCGCCCCTACTGACAACTGTACGGGCGAAGCATTTGGAGAACTATCTTTGGCAATGACCGATAATTTATCTTCCAAATGCTTCGCCCCTACTGACAACTGTACGGGCGAAGCATTGGGAGAACTATTTTTGGCAATGACCGATAATTTATCTTCCAAATGCTTCGCCCCTACTGACAACTGACAACTGACAAATTATGAGAACTTGGAATTTTTGGTTAAACAGCTTGATTTTATTGATTCAACATCATCCACCCCGATTTGTGGAGTTATTAATGTTAACATTAGCGATCGCTCTGCTGACAGTCTCCATCATTGTCCCAGATAAACCCTACATCATACTAGGTTTAAGTTTTGTCGTGGGAGCATCAACTTCTATATTAGTCCGGGAAGCAATGTCTCCCACCGGCAACAACCAGACAGTTTTAACTCAACAACGCCTTACCCAATTTACCGCATTACTGTTATTAGGAATTAGTATTTACGGTTTTGCAGATTTAATTCACACGCTATAAATTTTCAGGATCAACTCCTAATTTTTTTAACATCTCTGCTAATTTATTAGCTTTTTTCTCAGATTCTAACCATTTTCTTTCAGATTCTAAATGTTTTTCCTCACTTTGTTGCATCCTTTCTTCCGGTGTTAAAAATCGTTTTCCATTTTCATCAAACCAATATAACCATTCCCTAGTTATTCCTTGATATGTTGCTTTTTCCATTCCTATTCCTAACCCTATCTCTGGTAGAAAAACAGGGTTTCCTGACAGTAATTTATATTCTCCATTGACTAATTTGTAAACCTCTAAACGTTGTTTTCTTTTACGCTGAGAATTATAAACTACATAATATAATATCCCCAATTCTTGAGCATAAAAATCTTTCTTAGTGCTATATTCTCCCCTATAGGTATGAGACACTATTTCTAACACTAAAATCGGTAATTTTTGTTCTTCCCATAATACATAACTGCGGCGTAAATCTTCATCAATTAATCTGGGAATACCAATACTTAAAAATCCATCTGGGACAATTGCAGGTTTATCTGGATCATAATATATTCCCATGTCTACGCCAAAAAACCAATCCCATCTTTGGAACCAGATTAAGGCTAACATGGCTTTTAATAAACCGGGAATTAAATCTTGTAGTTCGTTATCCACTGGTGTGTCGTCAGAGTCGGGTAATTCCTTAGATGAGGGTAAATAATTTAATTGGCTGTATTTTAGCATGATTGATATTACCAATTCTTTTTTCATTGTAATCCAAATCACCGACTTCTAAGAGGGTGTTTGAAAAGTTTTAGGCTGTGATTTTAGGCACTTACAGATCCCCCCTAACCCCCCTTGCTAAGGGGGGAACTAGAGTCAAAGTCCCCCTTTTCAAGGGGGATTTAGGGGGATCTAAAAATATTTGATACACCATGAGGGACTTTTCAAACATCCTCTAACAAAAATCTATCATTTATTTACAAAATGAAAACAGAAGTCGGGGATATTTTTATCCTTGAATTATGGCTTTTTCTTCTTCAGTTAAACCATACAACCGATAAACGATTTCATCAATTAACCAATCACATTGTTTTAGTTGTTTTTTGATTGGTAAGAGTGTATTTAAACTTGATTGATATTCTTTTGCTAATGTTTCCTGTTCTTTTCTCGCGGTGGGATCTATTTTTAGTTTTTTCTGATTTTTCTTGAGGATACCAATTAATTCATCAAAGGTTAAATGGTTATCTCCTTGCTTTTGTTTATAATAATCACCTAAATAATTTTGAATTTTCGATTTATTGGTAAGATTATCAATTTCAGTACCGATAAATCTTTCTAACCATGTCAAAAAGCCTTTGGTTTCTGTTTGTTTTTGTTTATTTAATTCTATCATTTGTTCGGCTAAATATGCGAGGAAATCATGAATTACATCGGCTTCAGATGGTTGTTGATTGAGGTGATGATCAATTTGGGTAAGTAAGATATCTGGTTTATCATTGATTTGATATTGTTGGTAAAGATTAATTGTGTTTTCTAGATATTCTTGGCGTTTTTCTGGGGGAGTTGTAAAGGAGATTTTAGGAACTGGTAAACTTTTAAGTTCTTCGTATGTTACCTGGGGAAAATCATCTTTTACAGATATAGTAGAAGAGTTAGTATAAAACCAAGACAACAATTTAGAATTAATCAGTGCAGTGATAAATTTAGGATTAATGTTAACATCCAAAACTAAAATATTCAGAATACTATCTGTTGTGATTAATATATCTGTGCAATAACAAGACATCAGTTCACCTCGTCTTGATAACAGTCTTCTAAGTACAATCCTCGGAGAAGTAAAAAATATTTGATCACGTTTACTAGCTAAATCATCACAATATTTAATATAACTTTTCTTTTCCGATTCGAGACGATAGCGAGATAATTCTTTTCCCAGTAACTCAGGATAATAATTATCCTTACTATCAAATTTTGTAAGTTCATTCTCTCTCAAAAAATCACTTTTAATTTGATCTTTTGTATGTTTTTTAAAATCATATAATTGGACTCCTCGTTCAATTCTTGTGAATGAACCGAGATTAATAAAATTTGCATCTTTTTTAATTCTTTGTATTTTGATTAACTCCATACTCAGAATAAACTTAAAATTTGCATCTTCTTTCCACGTTTGTATATTAATTTTGTCATAATTTGCATGATCTAATATCTGTATTTTATCTTTTTTACCCATTTTCTTTGTATCAACATCATAATCTTTTTGGGGGTTATCCACCTGCAAAATAATAATACAAGTGTCAATATAAGCATCTAAAAAAGTATTATAAGGTAATACAATAATCTCCTTTATACAGGAAAAATTTATCATATTGCTGCGTAAAGTCATATAATTAATACCAGTTAACATAGCAGCAGGAATGATAAAAGAGATATAACCATTTTTGCAAGTATTCTTTAATCCAAAACTCCAGAAATAAACAAAGCAATCATTATACAAATTAGATAACCATGTTAATGATTCAACTAAACCATAAGGTGGATTACCGATAACAGCATGAAAACCAGGATTTTCTTTCCAACTTGCATTTTCTAAATCAATAAAAACCTCTGGAAACTCCAAATCCCAATGAAAAAACCGCTTTTCCTCAAATAAATTTCTCGCGTCTTCATATACTGCAATATCAGCAGCATTCATATTTTCAGGGTTAGCATTAATCGCATTTGTACCATAAACCCGTAAGAAATGATCAGCACGTTTCACACCAAAATATTTAGAAACATAAATATCTAATAACCGTTTATAAGGTTTCGCAGCTTGATCAAATTCCTTAAATAACCTCTCGCTAGTTTCTACTTCCGCAAAAGTTGCATCACTTAACGTACTCACACCGCGCATAATTTCCGCAGCACGTAACAACCCGACAAAGGGACCAGTTAATAAATTTAATTGTCCACTTTCCTCTTTTACCATATTCGCTTCTGCTTCTCGCGCAGTCGTACCAATAAGGGAATTTCCGCAACGTAAATGATGATCTAAAAAACTCAAAGGAGCGCCAATTGTGAAAGAATGTAACCATAAACTCACCTTAGCTAATTCTACAGCCATTGGGTTCAAATCCACACCATAAATACAGCGTTTCATTACCACCCGTTGCAAAAGTTGAGTATCTTCTAACTTATTGACATCAATAGTAATTCCCTGCTGTTGTAAATTTGCTAAAATCCCCTCGCGGGTTTGTTTCAACATCTCCAAAACCGGATTATGTTCAGGATATTCATTTAAAATAATGATTAATTCATCTGTGAAATAATCAACAGCTTCCACTAAAAAATGTCCGCTTCCCATAGCAGGATCACATATCTTAATATCAAGTAAAGTATTTGTAGTTCTTCTTTCTAAACGTTGTAAATCTTTTTGTAAACCATTACGGCTTTGTACTCCTAATCTACCATCTGCCATTTTTTCATGTAATTGGCTAATTTGCGTCATCAAATCCGCAAATTTTTGTTTTCTCTCCTCTAAAATCGGTTTGAGAGTATGACTAACAATGTATTTAACAATGTAATCAGGTGTGTAATAAGAACCCGTAGCTTTGCGTTCACCCTTATCATTTTCTAAATAAA
The DNA here is from genome assembly GCF_009712025.1 of Dolichospermum sp. UHCC 0406. Classification (NCBI taxonomy): domain Bacteria; kingdom Bacillati; phylum Cyanobacteriota; class Cyanophyceae; order Nostocales; family Aphanizomenonaceae; genus Dolichospermum; species Dolichospermum sp. UHCC 0406. The sequence continues at coordinate 6,962 of NZ_VILA01000002.1, read as the reverse complement.
CTTTACCCGTATTTCCATCTGCAATCACTACGCGATATTCTAATAAACCTTCATAAATTGAACCCAATTGTCGCACACCTAAAAAGCTGTAGTCAATGGGTAATTTTTCAAACCGTGCTAATTTATCCAAAGCGGGAAATAACACAGCATCAGATAATTGATGTTGATACAAAAACCAATTATCTGGATAATCTTTGATATCCTCAGCTTCATGAAAATCAAAATGGAATAAACCACCATTATAACGAGGTACTTCTAAAGCTGAATCACCTCTATCTACTATTTCAAATAAACCTAATAAACTCTTATAAATCTTTGTTGAAGTTCCACTTAATGTTTTTTGTTTATCAACACTTTCCGCTATTTCTTGAGTAATTTTAATCAAACTATAATCACGGTAAGCTGTGGTAATTGGTAATAGGTTTCTCGCTTCAGCATATAATAGAAATAACAACTTATATAAAAATGATAAAGTGGCTGCATAAATCTGTTTTGGTTCTCCAGTTTTTCCCCGTCTGATAGCGTCTGCAACAAAACCCCCTGCTAAGTCAGGAAATATTTGCTCAAATACCAATGTTTTTAATTCATTTCCTACTTGAGTTGCATAGGTTGTACTTCCTTCTCTAACTCTTTCCAAAAAGTTTTTATTGTAACTATCTTTTTCAAAAGCAGCACTTCTAAAAAATAACCAGAAATATTTGAACTTTTCCAAATCTTCAGTTTCTAATAATTCTACCAAATCAAGAGGATAAAATTCCGTTGCGGTAGAAGATGCTTGACGATAATATAAACGCCATTCTCTCCCATTGGTTAAAATTCCCCAATCAACTCCCGTACCAGTCAAATAACTAGAAATTTGAAAAGATGGATTTTCATTCTTGAAAATATCTCTTTTATCATTAGCAGAAACTTTACTTAATGGTCTTTCCCAATATTTAGCTTCTGCGATAACTAATACCCTACCATAAAAAGCAGTTTCATTATTTTGAAAAGAGTAAGCTGTATCCCTTTCAGTTTCATTTGCAAACAACGCATAATCAGGACGTTCGGCTCTACCTTTACCACGAGTCACGACTTGAGGAATATTAGAAAAGCCTAAAATATCTAATACAGGTTTAATAAATACATCTTCTGTTTGCGCTTCATTGAGAGTCGGTAAAATCGCTTTTTTTGATAAATAGAGTTTATTTAGTTTCTCAAAATCTAGTTTAATATCTAATTTCCATTCTGGACATTCTTGAATTCGATAGTCTAAATAATGTTGAGAAAATAATGGTTTATTGATGTTTTTTGCATTTGTCATAATTTAAACTCCAAAATCATGTATATTGTAGGGTGAGCAATGCCCACCTTACGTAATACCCTACCATATAATCATAAATTATCTAAATCAATTCCCTTTTCTTGCAACTTGGCTAATAATTCTTGATACTGCTGAATAGCTGCTTCCTTTTCTTGACGTTCTTGTTTAGCAAGTTGATCAAATTCCACAGATGTGAGAAACTTGTTACCATCAGGATAATAAATCTCTAAATTATCAAGTACAAGTTGAAACCGGATACCCAATCTCGGACTTATCCAACCATTAATATCTTCAATGGCTATAAAAGCATCTTGATAACGCACAAAACCGGATAATTCTAAAGTATCAGGATCATAAATGTAATATTCTTCTACACCATAACGTTGATAAAAAAGCGATTTATTAATCATCGCAGGAGTACGGTTTCCTGGAGATAAAATTTCAAAAACTACTTGAGGAGGAATATTATTTTCTTTCCATTGTTGATATGAACCTCTATCTCCCTTTGGTCTGCCAAAAACTACTAATACATCAGGTGCTTGACGAATTTTCGGATTTCCCTCCACAGGATACCAAAGTAAATCACCGGCAATAAATACATCTGGATTTGATGCAAATAATATTTCTAAATTTTCTTTAATTTTAACAATCCATTGATATTGTTTAGTATTATCTGCCATTGGTTGACCGTCGCTGTCAGGGTAGATGATTTCTGGTGTGGTTTCTGCTGATAATTGCTGTACCATATTGGACATATCTCCCATAGGAATAGATTCTGATATCTACTAAATTAATCATAATAGACATCCGGTGAAAAAAATGTAGAGGCTTTTTGTGTAATACTAGATTAAGATGAAACTGCATAGAATCAGATTTCAAGAATTATTGAACGCAGATAAACGCAGATGAACGCAGATAAATACGGATGAATTCATGGATTTCATGATTCTGTGCAGTCTCATATAAAATTGAGATAATATCTCTACTTGTAGATGAAACCAAAAAATCTCATAATTTTCACTTAATATATAAAATTAGAGCCAAAGACAAATCTCAACAAACAGACTCCATGCGTATTTCTCTAAACTGGTTAAAAGAACTCGTAGAAATCAAACTCACCCCAGAAGAACTGGCGGAAACCTTGACAATGGCAGGGTTTGAAGTAGAAGATATAGAAGATCGTCGCACTTGGGCTAATGGCGTAGTTGTGGGGAAAGTGCTAGAACGTCAACCCCACCCCAACGCCGATAAATTGAGCGTTTGTACCGTAGATATTGGGGCTGCTGAGACTGTAAATATCGTTTGCGGTGCTGGGAACGTCCGCGCAGATATCTATGTTCCCGTAGCCACCACAGGAACTTATTTACCCAACATTGATTTAAAAATCAAACCCGCAAAACTGCGTGGTGTTCCCTCCAATGGGATGATATGTTCTTTAAAAGAACTCGGTTTACCCACTGATATTGACGGTATTCATATCTTCCCTGAAGAAAACATGGTTGTGGGTAGTGACGTGCGTCCCCTGTTGGGTTTGGAAGATGTGATTTTAGATGTCACCGCTACTGCTAACCGGGCTGACGCTTTATCTATGGTGGGTATTGCACGGGAAGTAGCGGCTTTAACTGGCGGAAAATTATCAATTCCCCCAGTTGCAGAAGTTGAAAATACCAAAACTGCAAAAAACCTAACTTTAAAAATTTCCGAAACCCAAGCTTGTCCTGCTTATATTGGGACTGTTGTTGAAAACATCAAAATTGCTGCTTCTCCTGAATGGTTGCAACAACGTTTACGCGCTGCGGGAGTCAGACCAATTAATAATGTAGTTGATATCACAAACTACGTTTTATTAGAAAGAGGACAACCTCTCCACGCTTTTGATAAAGAGCGTTTACAATCTGTAGGTGAGGGGGAAAATTTAATTATTGGTGTCCGGTTTGCGGAAGTTGGAGAAACTTTAACAACCTTAGATGGAAATATTCGGAATTTATCGCCCCAAAATTTATTAATTACTGCTAATAACAAAGCCGTAGCTTTAGCAGGTGTTATGGGTGGTGCAGAAACAGAAGTTCATGAAGGTACACAAAGTTTAGTTTTAGAAGCAGCGTTATTTGATTCTGTGGCTATTCGCCGTTCTTCTCGCAATGCTGGGTTAAGAAGTGAGGCTTCTGGCAGATACGAAAGGGGAGTAAATCGAGCAGAATTAGAAATAGCTTGTCACCGGGCTTTATCCTTAATTAGTGAATTAGCTGCGGGTGTGATTGTTCAACAAGAAATTTCCGATTATCGTCCAGATATTTCTAGTTGGTCACATTCTATTAACCTGCGTTTAGATAAAGTTAATGAAGTGTTAGGTCCGATTGAATTAGGACAAGAAACAGGAGAATTACAACCAGAAGATGTCGAAAAAATTCTCACAGCTTTAGGGTGTGAATTAGTCAAAATTGATGACCGGAATTGGACAGTTACCGTACCTCCCTATCGTTACCGCGACTTAGAACGGGAAATTGATTTAATTGAAGAAATTGCCCGGTTATATGGTTATGATAAATTCTGTGATACCTTACCAGAAAAATCCGAAGCTGGTTATCTATCTTTAGAACAAGAATTAATTCGTAGGTTACGCGGTTATTTACGCGCTGAAGGTTTAACGGAATTAATTCATTATTCTTTGGTGAAACCGGGTGAAGATAATCAAATCGTTTTAAGTAATCCTTTGTTTGCCGAATATTCAGCTTTACGGACTGATTTAATTTCCGGTTTAATTTCCGCTTTCCAATACAATTTAGAGCAGGGAAATGGGGCGTTAAATGGTTTTGAAATCGGGCGCGTTTTCTGGCGTGAAGAAATCGGTTTACAAGAAGCAGAAATGCTGGCTGGAATTATCGGTGGTGATATAACTTCCGGTAAATGGTCAAGAGGTGGTAAGGAAGAAGCGATTACTTGGTTTGAAGCCAAAGGTATTTTAGAAAGTGTCTTTAAACAACTAAAATTAACTGTAGAATTTCAACCTGAAAATCGAGATTCTCGTTTACATCCTGGACGCACAGCTTCATTGTGGGTAAAAGGTAATAGACTGGGAACATTCGGACAAATTCACCCCCAATTACGTCGAGAGAAAGATTTACCAGAAGCCGTTTATGTGTTTCAATTGGATTTAGATGCTCTGTTGGATGCTTGGGATCATGATGATTTGCTAGTTCCCAAATTCAGTTCCTATTCTACCTATCCAGCTAGTGACAGAGATTTGGCATTTTTTGCTTCTGTGAAAGTGACAGTTTCCGAAATTGAAAAGGTCATTAATAAAGCTGGGAAAGGGTTATTAAATTCGGTGGAATTGTTTGATGAATATCGTGGTGAACACGTCCCCACAGGACAACGCAGTTTAGCTTTTCGGTTAGTATATCGTGCCAGCGATCGCACTCTCACTGAAACTGAAATTGAACCGGTTCATAATCAGGTGCGGACAGCCTTAGTTGAAAAATTTGGTGTTAGTCTCAGAAGTTAATTGATAATTAGACATCTCCAAAAAAGAATGTAGATACGTTCTATGGAACGTCTCTACAAGGGTACGGGTCACGCATATTTAATTTTTACCAGATGTCTATTGATAATTGATAATGATTAATTATCAATTATCAATTGAATTGTATCTTTGTATGTTTCTACAAATCGCGCACAGGGCTTTTTAACACGATAATTGATTCTTAATTACTATCAATATCCTCTCTTAGCCCTTTTAAAATTGCGGCGAAATCTTCTATCAACGACAAATAAAACAGGCCATAGCAACGTAAGTTTGATCTGATTAGACAGAGTTTTCTCATAAGTAGTCCGCCTAAACCCATGCCAAAAATTCCAAGCATAACCAACATAAACCATCAAATAAATGGTGATGCCAAAAATCAATAATTTAATCATTTTTACTTATTTGTATGAAGACAAATGTATCTATCACATATTTATTTACCACATACTTATGATGTTGAATAATTTATTTTGTATTTTTATAGGCTATTACCATATCAATACTTGCCATAGATGATATAATCACATTATTCGTAATCCACTACGGTTAATTGTTACAGTGCGTCAGTTCTGAAAGCATAAAAGTTGACTATTTTATGTATCAGAAGTGTTAGAATGACAAGACTCAAAGTAAAAAATCGCCAAGTATGGCAAAATTTTCCGGAAATAGTCAAAAATTCAGATAAAGTTGCTATATTCTATTAACAAATATCAATAATCAAATCAGAAATTATGACAAAATACATTCTATGGGGAAGCTATTGCGAAGACGTTCTCAGCAAACGTGAACCTTATCGTCAAGCCCATTTAACAGGATTAGCACAACAGAAAGAATCTGGGGTTTTAATTACCATTGGACCCACAAAAGATGTAACTCAAGTTTTTGCCATTTATGAAGCCGAAGACGAAAACACCGTTCGTCAATTAGTGGAATCAGATCCTTATTGGCAAAACGGCATTTGGACAGAGTATTTTGTTAAAGAATGGATTCAGGCTTTTTAGTCAATTGGTACAATTTTAACCAAGATAATTAATTGATAATTACCATACCCAGATTCCCGACTTCTAACATCAATTTATAATTTGTAGGTAAGCATTCAGCTATCAGTCGTCAGCAGTCAGCTAAAACTGGATTTTAGGGGTTTTGAAATAGGAAAACTGACATCAGTAATTAATATTCAGAATGCTTATCAATTCAACTCTTGCTGATAGCTGATAGCTGACGGCTGAATGCTTAAATTTGTAGACACAATAAATAAAAGAAGTCGGGGATTTTATCGGCCTACCTGAATTATTATCACTTAATTACCCTTGAGTGCCTTTTGAAAATTGCGACGATAGGATGGATTAGCTAAAAACAAAGCAGGCCATAGCAAAGCCAAACCAATCCGATTAGGTAAAGTTTGATTAAAATTAGTTCTACCAAATCCAGTCCAAAACTTCCAAACACCACCGAGATAAACCACGATTATTCCGAAAACAAGTAAATCAATCATGACCATCAACTCCCTTAATAACTGGCATAATTTTATGTAAAGAAACTTGATTGCTGACTACAGGAAAGTTAAAACCTCTTTCATTACTTATCGGCACTGTCCTTACTGAATTCTAGTTTAAATTAGGATCACAGACTGCCACCATTCGTCCTATTACATGATAGCCTAAATAAACTACCCATTCTCAATGCCTGAAAAGTTCATGCTGTATTAATTTTGAATTTTGAATTATTTAACAGTTTTGCGTAATTCCCCACCCTCAATGTACTCATAGGGTGGGGATGTAAGCAAGTCAAAAACGAAACGTTCTTAAAATGTTTTTTACTGCAAGTAAAAGAATTTTGAGGACAGTTGAGTTTTTGACAAAATATTAGGTTGTCGGCATTTCCTGATATCTTATGTATTCTTTTAGTATTTCTAATGGCGCTCCACCAGCGGAAATAACGCAACAGGCATCTGTCCTTTATAATGCTAATATAGCATAAGTTAAGAAAGTGAATAAGAGGTAATTATCAATGGCGTTACGTAGAGCAACTTTCAGGCTATATCCTAATAAACAAGTCAGTGAGATGTTGCACTACCACCGCAAACTTCATAAAGATTTGTATAATGCTGTTGTATCTAACCGCATTACTTCA
>NZ_VILA01000029.1:0-14608 GCF_009712025.1 Dolichospermum sp. UHCC 0406 | reverse complement strand
AATGCTTTTGCAGATGGGATAAAGGGGATTGTAGTTTCCCCAGTCAAGGTAACACTTTCAAAGTAAAAGATATTTGTCTATATTTTTTACAACTATAACCCCAATGTTAATTAAACCTCAAATTCAAACTCCAGAAAAATTACTGTTTTTAGAAAAATTATGTTGGCAAAGAGAAGATATAGAAAATCTTACTCCTTTAGAAATGCTGAGAATATATGAACGAGGGTGGCATTACCGGGGAGTTTTAGGCGACTTGAGCCAAATAGAATCCTTATTTGTGCAACAATTAGCTCAATATTATCATTCATGGTTAGGAGCAAAAATGTTTGAAAGGGAATTTAATCAAAAAATTTTAATTGTTCTTAATCAATTAAATGCTAATTTTTTATTAGAGTGTGGCGCGTATTTTGGCGGTGGGACTCTGGTTAGTTTAAATCATGGGGAATATAGATTAAGCAAGGATATAGATTTTCTCTGTTCCACTGGTACTGGCTACCGATTACTACGCCAAAAAATAGCTGAAAATCAATATAATGCCCTTTTTAATACTCAAAATAATCTCAACCTACCCGGAGAAATTAAAGCTGACCAGTACGGAATAAGATTTGCCATTATTGTTGATGAAACTCTGATTAAATTTGAGATAATTATGGAAGGACGGATTGAATTGGGAGAAGCAGATTATCCCAGTTGGTCGCCTGTCCCATGCTTAAATCAAATTGACAGTTTTGCGGAAAAACTTTTAGCTAATTCTGACAGATGGAATGATTCCTCGGTAGAGTCGAGAGATTTAATTGATTTGGCTATGCAAAGGCTCAATTCTCCCATTCCTCAAGCAGCTATTGAGAAGGCAGAATCAGCTTATCCTGTAATTGAACCTTTAAAAAAAGCGATCGCCTTTTTCCAAAATCACCCCAATTATCGAGACAAATGTTTTGCGGCTTTGGGAATTGCCGAACCCAGTAAAATTATTGATGGTATTGATTTAATTGCGGCTGATTTTAATTTAAACAAGACACCTAGAACATTTAGCGAATCTAGACAAGACTGGGAATGACAATTAATCGCTTTTCTTCGCGGCAAACACAAACAAATCTACTCTTTTCTAAGAAAAGTGTGTGACATAGGTGCTACAGTCATAATTCATTGAGGATTTTCCCACAAAGTTGAAGCCACAGAGATATCATATCTTTGTCCTGTTTCTGTAATTTGAAAGTCCAGAATAAAATATTTATTATCAGAAAAATGCTGATGTTTTCTAGCAATTAGTTCAGCAATCATTTGTGTAACCCCCTGTTGAGTTTCTGCATCCTGATTTGATAACTGTTGTTCCAAGAAAGTATCAAGTGTTGTTTTTTGTTGAGATTCAGGCATCACCGCCGCATTCGGTGGCTATCACAGCCAAACTAAATAATGATTTACGTCGTTTTGATGTGTGTACATTATCTAAGTACGGAGCAACGAACTGTTGGAGAATTTCTGACATTTTTGGAGCGCCCTTGGGTTCTATCGGTATATTTGCAGCCAATTCCCCAAATCCCCCCTCTACCATCTTCTTTCTAAGTGCTTCCAGGTTTTTCTGCTTATCTTGGGAACTCTGTTTTTGTTTCATCAAATCTTTAAAATCCTTGGACTTTCTCGCCATAGTGCCTCTCCTGTTTTGATTATTTCTGGGGTTCTATTCTAACAATTGTTCTAAATCCCCCAACAATTTCTCTAGCTTCTTGGTTTTCTTTGCATCTTCCCACACCTGGGCATTCTTCAATCTTTTCCCAATCTCGGAATATTTAGCATTCAATGTTTCTTTGACTGTGGTTTTCCCTGGGGTTAATTCCTTTACTAACTGCTTAATCTCACTTAAAGATAGATTTTCATTGATAACTTTATCCAGTAGTTCCCTACGTTCACCCTCATCTTTAACTTTAGCGATCGCTCTGGCTTTGGTGTATTCTATTTTCCCCTGCCGCAATATTTCCAATACATCATCGGGTAAATTCAATAATGGTAAACGACTGGTCCGAAAACTTTCAGCAGTGAATCTCCCCACACCCTGTAACACCAATCCCACAATTTCCAGTTGACGGGAAACGTTTTCCGTCAGTTCTAAGTTACGTTTTTTAGCGTTGGCTGCTTGATTGAGAATTGATATAACCTCACTAGAATTTACATCAAGTTCAATACAGAGTAATTCTAGAATCCCCTCAGTTTCTTCAACTGGGTTTAAATCTTCCCGTTGCAGGTTTTCCAATAAAGCAATTTGCAGGGTTTGAATATCAGATAATTCCTTGGTGATAATCGGCACTTCCGTTAACCCCGCTTCTTTGGCCGCCCGGAGTCGGCGTTCACCAGCGACTAACTCAAATTCACCATTAACAGCACGCACCAACAAAGGTTGTAAAATCCCGTGTTCTTTAACTGACTGCACCAGTTGACTGAGTTTCTCAGGGTCAAAATACCGTCGGGGTTGTTGAGCAGGTAAACGAATTTTATCAATATTAACGGTGGCAGTTGGTGATTCTGATTCCACATCCATACTCAACAAATCTTCCACACCACGCATTTTTGGGAGTTCTAAAGGTTTCTTGACCATTACAGTTTCTCCATCCCCAATGCTATTTTTTTCAGAACTGCGATCGCTGGATGTTTGGGGTCATACACAGCCAAGGGTTGACTATTCATCACCGCATCGGCAAAGGCCGTGGCACGGGGTATTTTCGGATAAACTTTGGCTAGTGGTGATAACTGCTGTTCCAAAGCCTCCAAAATTACTTTGTCTTGGTTGGCGTTTACGTACAAGGTTGGCACAAATCCGGCGATCGCTAATTTCGGATTGATATGTTTCTTCACCTGTTTGATGCTATCCAATAATAACTCCGTTCCCTTGAATGCTTTGTAATGAGTCTGAACTGGCACTAAAACATGAGTAGCAGCACAGAGTCCGAGAATACTGAGGATACCTAAAGAGGGAGGACAATCAATCAAAATGAAATCGTAGTTATTTAAAATGGGTTCTAAAGCTTGTTTGAGTCGTAGTTCCCTGGCCATAACCGCAGAGAGTTGTAATTCTACCGCACTGAGGGTAATATTAGCCGGGGCTAAATCCATACCGTGTAAATTGTGGTGAATTGGTAATTTAGTCTCTGGTGTGAGTAGTGAGTCAGCAACGATTTCTTCAAGTTCATGGGGTTCAAGTCCCATAAAAGTTGTCAGGGATGCCTGGGGGTCAGTATCTACCAGTAAAACTTTATGCTTTTGTGCCAGATGGTATCCCAGGTTCATCGTCAGACTGGTTTTCATCACTCCACCAGCTTGATTGAAAATAGCAATAATTTTAGTCACAATTTTCTTTAAATTCTTGGTTCTACAGTTTATGGTAATACTTGAGAGTAGCCCTTTCAAGGTGGTGAAATTTTGAACGAAGATTGGTTGTTTCAACCTTCAAAAAACCCAAAATATGAGCGGAAGATTCAAGATGATAGTAATGAAATGACGTATTTCCGTTAGTCACCTTGAAAGGACTATATTTGAGAGTCAGGGAAAATCAGGGGTAATTTATTAACAAAATCCTGACTTTATTATTGCATTTTTTTGTCATAAAAACTCTACCTTTAGTTATTGTTTAAGGATAAAATTATGAATAACTTAACACTCTCTGGCAACATTGTTGATGTTCTCCACCGCACCATTTTTCCCGGTACTATTCACATCACAGATGGACGGATTCAAACCATAGTTCGGGACCAGGGGCAATACTCACAGTACATTCTTCCTGGTTTTATTGATGCTCATGTTCATATCGAAAGCTCGATGCTTGTACCCACTGAATTTGCTAGATTAGCAACGGTGCATGGTACAGTGGCAACTGTCTCTGACCCTCACGAAATCGCCAATGTATTGGGTTTGGCAGGTGTGGAATTTATGGTAGACAATGCCGCCCAGACTCCCTTGAAAATAGCCTTTGGTTTTCCTGCTTGTGTCCCCGCCACCGAGTTGGAAACCGCCGGGGCAAAACTGACGGTAAACGATTTCCGTCAACTGTTTAAACATGGTATTTCCTATCTGAGTGAGGTGATGAATGTACCGGGGGTTTTGGCAGATAGTCCAGAAATGATGGACAAAATTCACCTAGCGCAAGGTTTGGGACTACCCATTGATGGTCACGCACCGGGGTTATCTGGGACAGGATTACGTAAATACATGGATGCTAAAATCACTACAGACCATGAATGTTCCACACTGAACGAAGCTGTAGAGAAATTAACATTGGGAATGAAGATACAGATTAGGGAGGGTTCAGCAGCTAAAAACTTTGATGCCCTACACAGTTTGATTGATTCTTACCCTGAACAATGTATGTTTTGTAGTGATGATAAACACCCTGATGATTTAGTTAATGGTCATATAAATCTACTGGTAAAACGGGCTGTGGCATTAGGTCACGATGTGATGAATGTCCTGCAAATTGCCTGTGTGAACCCTGTCAAACATTACAATTTGGATGTGGGATTACTACAAGTTGGGGACAGTGCAGATTTGATTGTTGTTGATAATTTACAAGATTTCACGGTGTTGGCTACTTATTGTCAAGGTGTTTTAACAGCAAAAACCGGGTCAACTTTATTACCATCAGTTCCTGTCAAACCTATCAATAAATTTATCACTACTCCAAAAACACCGGGGGACTTTGCAATTCCCGCTAGGGGTTCAACAGTCAGAGTGATCACCGTTACCGATGGACAATTAATTACAGGGGAAAAGTGTGTACCAGCACATATTAAAAACGGTGAGGTTATAGCTGACTTAAACGCAGATATCCTAAAAATTACGGTTGTTAATCGGTATCAAGACACACAGCCGACGGTGGCATTAGTGCAGAATTTTGGATTGAAACGGGGGGCGATAGCATCGAGTGTGGCGCATGATTCCCATAACATTGTGGCAGTGGGGACAAGCGATGCGGAAATCTGTGCAGCGGTAAATGCCCTGATTCAGTGTCACGGGGGTATTGCAGTAGCAGAAAACAATGTAGTTCATGTATTACCTTTAGCTGTGGCTGGGTTGATGAGTGATGCTGATGGTTATGAGGTAGCAAAACAGTATGCAGAACTTGATGCAGGGGCAAAACGATTAGGGTCAAAACTGACTGCACCATTCATGACACTTTCATTTATGGCATTGTTGGTGATCCCAGACTTAAAACTCAGTGACCGGGGGTTATTTAGTGGTCAAGATTTCCGGTTTGTGTCGTTGTGGATTGATTAGATTTTAACTTGCAAAAATCAATATTTTCATAGGGTATAATCGCTGGTTTTGATCATATATTCAAAATCAAATTTATACCCAAATTTATGCCAATTTAAAATATTAGGAATAAAATAGAAATTAAGTTTTTAAATTAAAATTATGAATCCAGACAAAGAGGCATATCAAATTGAATTTATAGAAGCCATGCCGGGGTTTATTTCAATTGTTGACTTAAATCTGACGTATCTTACGGTTAATAACAAACTATCTGCTTTGTTTAACTTAGAGAAAGAGAATATTAAGGGAATGCTGGCTGGTGGAAGTTGCAAAAAGCAAAGTGTGCAAATGCAGCAATTACTTGACTCCCCAGTGGGAACTGAAATAACTTGGGAGTATTATTTTGAAGGTACTTGTTTAGCTGTTTCCTCCAAACGACACGAGTTTTTTATTGTCAATCAAGCTATTGATATTACTGAAAGAAAACAGCTAGAGGAAAAACTTAAAGCATCTAATGAGAGAAATGGAATATTATTAAGGGCTATTCCTGAAGCTATTAAGTCAGGAGCGGGAAGACAGTCTACTGATGAGTTAGAGTTTCTGGTGAAATCTTTAACTGAAAATCCCATTGTTGACCGACAATCAATTGAAACATTAATTAGATTAGAAGTTCAAGTTAGGGAAAACTCCGCTAAAATGCAACAAGTTGAAAAAATGCTTTTATGGGAAGATTCTTCATTGATGAGCAGAGTCAAAGCATTAGAGGTTTATCAACAAAACGATGATGAAAACTGGGAACAACTTGCAGAAAGCAGAAATAAAATCAATGATTTATCTAAAATTGTGGGGATTATTACTAGCATCCCTGGTGGGTTAAAATCTTGGCTAATAGTGTTTATTATCCTCCAAATGACAGGAATCTTTGTTATAGATTTGGGTGTGAGATTATTGAACTTAGAACACTTCATACCCATTGAAAGAAAACAGTAATTATAGTTTTAAGCTTTTGATTATTACGCATTAACTAAAACAGGTTCAATCCAAATCCGTTTTGATTGTTTCCATTTATTATCACTAGATGGTTCAAGAACCCGCCAATGTCCCCGTCGCCAGTGAGTATGGGGTGATGAATGAGTACCACCGCTACCCTCAGATTTACTTTGATAACCCTTACCTAACCATCTAGCCCGACGAATATTGGGGTTCTTAATCACACCGAAACCCTGGGATTTGGCAATAATTTCACCATCGGAAACTTCGGTATTTAGACTTGGGGAATACTCCAAAGACAACAGAATATTAAGCACAAGATTTCTTACCCTGTCTAAAAATTCCCTGTCAGCTTCGTCAATAGTATTCCTACCAAGATTATTGTCATCGTTGTAACTCAAATCACCGTTATCTGTAACCTGACAACTAGACATCCACACAGTTTCTTTGCTGCTGGTTGTGGACCAATCAAAGTGCAAGTTTCCAGTCTGAATATCTGGGATTTGAATATCTCTCCACTTCCCTGTTCCCCATTCTGGATGTTGGTTATTTGTACAGTGAACCACCAAATAATCTATATCCCCACTGGGTGATTGTAATACTTTGGGCAACGCTATCAAAAATGTCGGTAATGATGGTTGCCAACCTGTTAATACCCCTTGTTTATTTAGTACATCAGTATTGTCAAAAGCATGAAATAACTCTGGGGTAATGCAATAAAGGGGGGCATCTTGAACAAACCATAATGACATTCGATGACTATGAATAAACGCCGAAAAGTCAGCATTAGCAAATTCGACATCGCAGGTTGATAATCCCACCCCGACAATACCACTTAATTCATCCCAGGAAATATAACCTTTGGGGGTTTGATAATTCTTTTCAGCACGGATTTGTTTAAGCAGTTTTTTATTGATTTTCTCGAATATTTTAAGACTGTGATTTCTGTTCATTTTGTTGGGGTCTAAAACAATGGTTTTCATGATTAAATATTTCAATTGATAATTCACCGCTACCAGTCAGCGATAGCATTAGAAAAAGACCCAGGAATAACCCTGAGTCTATGATGTTAAGGAAATTGACGTAACTGTAAATCTGCTGGGAACTCCGTTAAAATCCCACCCTTTTTATCACTGATTTTGTAGGGTGCATTATTTAACATGGGTTTTGCTCCGAGTTGTTTGACGAATACTGGGATATCGGCTTCTTTGCATTGGCGAACAAGCGATCGCATAAATTCAATATGAGTTTGTCTAGCATTGTGTCCAGACTCCCCACCAATAATTACCCAACTTAATTGGGGTTTACACTGAGTACAAATTGCTAATCCAGCTACGGGTGCAGCGTCAACAGCATAGAGAATATCCCGTTGTTCACCGCAGCCATCACAGATACCCGCACCAATAAACTCACTTAAATACTCTGATAAATCAATGTCTTCCAGTAAGGGTTCACAACTGAGAAACCGAATCTTGGCAGGTGTTTTTAGCAGATAATAAACATCTTCAGCGTCTTTCTGTGTGCATACTGAATAACCCAGCCACAGATGATCCAATGGTAACTTGAGTTCCGTTTCCTCTAAGAATCTGCAACTTTCCTTTACTAATTTGCGTACCCGTTTTGTTAGCTTGGTTTCTAGTATTTCGGATTTAGCTTTCACCAATGCAGATTGAATCTTTTGAAGACGGTCAGGACTGGTGAAATACTGGTGCATAATTTCCGGGCGTTTGGTGAGAATTTGGTAAATGTTCCACCGGGCGATGATCATGTGTGCCACAGCTTCATCTATGAAATCGAAGGGAACTTTTTCATGAAATAAATCCCCCAAATTAGCAACAAATACGAGTTCGGGGTTTTCCCAGTTTCCCCATTCCAAAATCCATTTTAAGCGTTGGGGTTGTAGGTTAATTTGTCCTGTCCATTGGAGTTTACCATTGGTTGATTTTCTGACTGTTCCTGCAAAAACATCAGAGATTTTGGGGTTCGGATGATGTGAATGAATCCAACTTTCCAACACTGCATAGCAATTCGCGCAGCCATCCGAATCAGGGTCACAGCCCGTTACTATTGGCCATGTATTCCCAGTCCATTCAATATTAGAATCTTTGCTCATTTTTAACCTTCCAACTTGGGATTTTTAGCTTGTTCAAGTAACTCCAACATTTTCCTCAATGTTTGTTCACTCAGGTAAAGGTAACGCTCACTATAGGTATCCGGGGCAGCATAGAAAAATCCAATTGTAATTTCGCATTTCTCACCAGTAATGTAATCAACATTTTCTTCATCATCACTGGATGTCTTGATATCAAAATCATCTATTTGCATACTTACTCCAAACTATTCAAAAGTAACCAAAATCATTAAGTGACAACATTAAAAATAAGCCGGGATAAACCCAGCTTATTTGTTATTTACTTGCCATAGATATCACCTTCTGGTATATATTCATCGGCAACAGGGGAATTACCATTAACAGTGAAAGTCTCTACTGGTTCAGCTTTATTAATCAGTTTTCTGTATTCTTCCCTGACAGCTTCCCGACATTTATCTTGGAGAAGTTGAGTACACATATCCTCGTTTTCTCCTTCTGATATTGAAGCCCAAATTGAACAACCTAATGTGGCACTATTAAAGTCACCCAAATTAAACTTTCTTTCGTAGCTGACTGCGATAGTTTTGACAAACATTTTAACCCCTATTTTTTATTCAAAAGTAACCAAATTCATTAAGCGATAGCATTAAAAAAGTCAGCAATACCCTTATGTATTGCCAACTACTTGTTAGAAATTGTCTGGATCATTCCAACCAGGAGGATTCAATACCAAAGTTGGTTCAAACATATTATTTTCCCCATAATCTCTAACAAGGTCATCACAGTTTCTGAGAGATTTAATCAAACAACTAGCAAAATCTGGAGTACAAGCGTTACCATCAAATATATAGAAATCAGGATGCGAGGAAAGACTAACTTCGGAAGCATATCGTTGGTCAATCCATGTAGGATGATTTTCATAAATTTCGATTTGGAATCCTTGATAATGAACTATCATGTTATTCATGGGTGTCTTCGCAATTAATAAAAAACCACCACCTCTGCGCGATAGCGTCCTCACAGATAACCTTCCGGTAACGTCATCTTTGTTGATTTGGTGTACAGGGTATTTAAAAAATCAGCGATCGCCTCAAAAAGAAGCGCTCGCAGTAGGCATCGCTAAACTTAAAACCCCGACATTACTGTTTATTAACTAATTGTTGAAGCAAAGATTTCATTTCTTCCATAGATTTCTCTAACTTATCTATGCGTTGATCAACAAAGTATTCTTCCTTATTCAAGGATTCCACATCATCCCATTCAATGTATGCCCTGCCACCCATAGCTTCTATAATTTCGAGAATCGTAGATAATTTACTTTTCATGGGTTCATCAATTGCTTTACCTGTGGAAGTATGATAAGTTGCGGGTTTTCCAGAACCTTTAATTTCGGCAATTCTTTTGGAGATTTGATATAAGGTTGTACCAATATCCTGCAATCTTTTAGATAATGCTTCCGTGTTTAATTCAACTTGATATGTCATGGTGTCCTCCGGTTCATAAAAAAAGCCGAGTCGGGAAATCCCAGACTCAGCATTGTTGTTTAATTGCAATAGGAATTATTTGGATATGATTAAATGCCCAAACTTGACTTTGTACTGTTCATAAGCCCAAGCAATAACATTAGCCTTATCAAGTTTTGCAAATTCTTCCTTGGTATATTTGACAAGATTATGAATTGTTTCTTCCTCCCAACCAAACTCATCTTTGGGATTTTCCGAACAATAATCAACCTCGATAATGCTAATATTGACAGTCTTAATCCAGTAAGTAATTTGAAGTTTAAAACACCCAGATTTCTTATTTCCTAAGTGTTCAGCAACCTCAGCATTGTAAGGAACTTCCTTGTTGTCTGGGGTTTTCCATTTACCTTGTTTAAGAGTAAAACAAAGTTCTTGTCCATCCGCAGCAGTCCACCAATATCTATTGCCTTCTTTAGCCAATGTTATCATTGTTAATTACTCCAATTAATTACAAAAACAATAAATAACCCAGGGTTTCCCCTGAGTTATTGTGTTTAAACCTCCCCAATCATCCAAGCCTGAAAAGCAACACTAGACCAATCGGGTCTTAACTTTTCAAAGAGTTCATTAGCTTTAGTTGCCAACTCATTTTGTTGATGAATGATATTAATTAACTGAGAACACACGGAGTCTAATTCATCAAAAGTACCAATACCATCATTGATTTTGGTTTCCAATTCGTTCAGGATATTTGGGTTCATAATCATTACAAAAAACACCAAAATCCTGAAGCGATAGCGCCCAAAGCAAAGAATACTCTGGGCATTTCTATTTAGATAATCTCAACTCCAAATGCCAGGGTTTTCACAAACTCATTAAACCGACATTCCCGGATTTTCTTAGTCCATAGTTTCCTGTCGCCATCCCAATGAAACCTAGCATTACTAGCCAAACTACGAGTTTCATATTCAACCAATGCCTTCAACTCAATCATCGGTGAATTGGAGACAAATATCGCTTGTTCAACTATTTCTGGTAATTGTTGTTTACGCCGATTAAAGCATTCCACCAATAACCGGACATCATCACCTGCCCTGTGAACAGTGCTGATACCAATACCCATGAATAAAGCTAAATCAGTAAGTTTGTAGCTGTCATTTTTAGCAGGATAACCCCAATCAAAATCCTTCATGGCACATAACCAATCAGGAGTAAAATTAGTCCATGAAAAATCATCATCAATCAATAGTTTATCTACTAATGGTGCATCAAATTCAGCATTAAAAGCAACTGTATAATCAGTACAAGCAGCCATTCTTTTTAATAAGCTCATAGACTCGTCAACAAATGGATTTTTAGTTGTCAACTCCCAAGCAATGCCATTAACGAACTCTGCGGGGTTTTCTGTCACTGGTAATAATGCTGAAACACTACAAATCGCACCGGTTTCTCGGACATTATCACTAACTTGATACAAAGTTGCTGCAATTTCACAAACCTGTGGTTCAATAATGTTGGTGGTTTCGGTGTCAATAATTAATAGTTTCATTTGGTTCTCTATTTAATTTAATACCAACGCATTTAAACGATAGTAATAAAAAAAAGACCCAAGGTTTCCCCTGAGTCCTTACTTGTCCGTGAATCCTTAATGACTACTGTTGACTTTCTGGTAATGCCAACTTAGTAGGTGCTGGTAACAAAGCCTTGACGGTTTCATCAAAGCCTAAGCTAGTATCATACTTTTCCAACACCGCAGACATTTTAGTTCTTGTTCCCATAAACAAAGCTGGGAAGTTTTCTTCATCGGGGTGAATGTAAGTCCCTACTTTGCAGCAGAATGACCGATTTTTACCTTCACCTTCCTTAACACCTTTGAACTCCACATCAACAACACACAATGACCGCCATCTATCATCTTTACCACTGGGTTTCTTGTTGAGCATTCTGGCAAATGTCAATTCAGCTTGAGAGTAATACTGTTCCAAAGCTTCTCGTAAACTCCACAGCGATACATTCTTGAATCTGATTCTAATTGGGGTTTCATGGAGAAAATTGTTGGCATTATCTAGAAACATTATTAAATGCTCTGAAACTGCACTCATCATTTTCTTGTCAATTTCTTCAGAATATTCGTCGTACCAACCAATCATTATTCCTTCTAATTCTCGGTTATCTTTCAAATCAGTTTTATATCTCAAATAGGGACGCACATTACCCAAGATTATCATTCTAGCATTGGTAATAAATAATCCTTTCTCAACACCACCTGATAAATCCTTTTCAACTATTTCGGGAGTTCCAAACCATCCAGCTTTTGCTAAACTCTTTTCAGGAATGAATAACCCGGCTGTTTCCTCATTGATGACAATTCCATAAGGAAATCGCTTGGGTCTTACATAATTAAACTCTTCTCCCATTACCGCAGGGTCAATCTCAAATTCTGCACTAACATCTACTTCTTGATTATCAAGATTCTCAGTAACTTCATCAACTGTGTTTTCAACATTATCAGTCATTTCATTAACTCCATTTTGAACATTATCAACAGTCATTTCATTAACTCCATTTTCAACATTGTTAGCGGTTCTTTTTCTAGTCATAATCAAAATTGAAAGACATTAACATCATTTAGTTTCATAGAAACCAACATCAAAAAGCGATAGCATTAGAGACAAGGTTTCCCCTATCTCCCAACTATTACGTCAATAAATTTACCGATGTATCCACCAAAGCATGACCACTATTATCAATCAGTGTTTTCATCCGTTCTTCGAGTCCTGGTTTTCCCCGAACTCCCGAAAATGAATAATCAAAGAATTCACTTTGCTCCTCAAATTTCACTAAACTAATGGTGGTGATTACTCCGCATAATTCCAGTTCTGATTCAACTTGTTTTCTGTATTGTAACCAAGGATTCAAAGCATCAGTAATCCCATTATTCAGCAGTGCATAACACCAATTTCCTTGCATATCAAGAAACGTTATTTGCACCCAATTCTGTGCAGATAAATGGGCAAATGGTTTACCAAATACTGGTGCAGATGCCCATAATATAATCATCTTCAAAGTTGCACCAATTTCACTCAGTTGATTACCAACTTCTAAGTAAACTTTACCTACTTTGCGATTAAACCGATATCGTCTTAATTCCATTATGTTGCCTTGAAATTATCAACACTAGAAAGCGATAGCATTAATTGAGAAACACTGATAAATTAGGGTCTAAAGACAATGTTGATTCCCGGTGTTCATGGTACTGTTTCTTGAGTGTGCTAATGCGGCGATCGCTCAATAATTTATCCCGTTGTTTCTCCAGGTTTTCAATTTGTTCACGAAGTTCCACAATTTGAGATTCCAGTTCTGCAATTTGTTCAGAATGTTTATTAGCCAATTCCCCAGTAATGCGTTGAATATCCTCGTCTAATCTGGCAAGTGTGGTATCCTCTTTATTAGTAGAAAACCGCTTCTTGAGGACTAAAACAATTCTGCCATCCTTATTATGATAGACAACCTTATTTTTGGAAGTTTCCGCAAGTTTCAAGGCTTCAGCAATAGCATCGGGCATAATAACCTCAATTTCACGCTGAACTTCAATGGCAGTATTTCGTAGACTTAATAACAGGTCAAGTGATTTATGTTGAGTCATGATAAAATAGTTGCAAATACTAGCTGAGACTGGTGCTATCATCCACACCAGTCCCTTCATTTACTATTTAGTTACAGTTTCCTGTGCTAAAATTGATGCTAAGGTGTCGGGGTCAAAATCTAACAAACCCTTGGCACTTTGTTGAAACAGTTTAAACTTTTGCAGGGCATAATCTGATTCAACAAATCCAGTTCTTTGCAGAAACTGTGAATAGTCCATTTTCCAGTAAGCACGGGATAAACTTTCTAGAAATTCATTCATTTCCTGAATACCAAAAACAACAACATCAAAAAGCGATAGCATTAGGTCATTTGATTTTCACTGGTACACCCCGACATAGTTTGTTATAGACAATCACCGCAGCGCGTTCTTTGACAAACTTCTGTTCCCCAAATAAATGCCAACCCCCATCCGTTGATTCTTGTTTGGGAATATTCGCTAAAGTTCCTGTAGAGTAAATACCATCATTATTCCGTAACATTACAAAATGGACATTTTCCCTAATTTGTTGATAACGTAATATCAGAAAGTTTACATTAGTAGGTAATTTTGACATTTATTCCCCCGTTATATTGCATTGAATGTTGTTGAGATAATTCATTAAAAATCCGGCGAATATCTGTGATTCTCAGACTTTGATAGTTAGTAGCCCCAATTGCGTATTTTCTCCACACACCAATTTGCTGGAAATAAACGCAGAGATAATATCCATATTCAGGTAATATCAACACCGGACATTTAAGACCTGTATAATATGGTTGGAATTGTTTGACGGGGTTTCCTAAATCTTTTAAACTACCCTTATTAACCAGCCAAAAATCGGCATCATCAAAGTTGTTTTTGACAATCCAATAAAAACAAGACTTATTTTCCAAAATGCTTCCCAAAACACAACGGAATCGGGAAGCGATAGCATCAAAATAAACTTAGTTGTTTGGGTTCAATTACTGCGATTTCCAAAGTTTTAGGATGAAATTGAATGATTGGGAGATTGTGAGCGATCGCTAAATTCACAGTCAGCGCAGCACCCCCAGTCAACCGACCATCATAAACAGGGGAAACGCATCTAATTTTTTTTGACAAAATGTAACTTCTATGAATAGATAAAAAGGGCAGTATTACCATGTTAATATCAAGCCAATAAATGAGTATGAAGAAAATTTGATGGTAAATTCG
>NZ_VILA01000028.1:0-52318 GCF_009712025.1 Dolichospermum sp. UHCC 0406 | reverse complement strand
TCTGATGATATCGGCAATGGCTAAGACAATATCTGATAACTGTTCTGTAGAAGCAGACTGAATGTTATAGAAATTGGTAACGTTTACGTGGGATTGTCCAAATGTTACTTGTAATCCACCATCAGCCAACAACCGCTTTACTAAAGTTGCTTTGACCTCTGGACTCACATCAGAAGCAAGCTGTTCTAAGAGAGTAGATTTTTCCTGATACTCTAGTTTATCAACTAAATTTTTGATGATATTGCTAATGGCTGTGTCATCTAATTGATGGCATTGATTAAGTATTTGCTTCAAAATATCTTCAGTCACCCTGACACTCTCTACTTTTCTGTTGTTGACCTGCATAAATTTGTTGACACTTGAATATTCTAGCCTTTTCTTCTAGGAATATCCTATCAACACTATCGCTTAATCAATGTTTACAGTTTTAAATTAGCAAATATTGGTACTATTATGCACTTTAGTCATCATAGAAATTTTCGAGTTAATCCTTAGACTTAACATTATTGATAGTATTTGCACTTAGTTCTTGACAAGTCTTAGCAGATGTGAAATTTACGGTTTCTAAAGATTAAGGTTCTAGTATTTTGATGCGGAAATAATACAAGAATACTACAAATTACTGAATGTTAGCACTATCTACGACAAAGGACTGGATAATTGTGTTTATATTCGGTTTTAAGCGCAAACCTTTTGGTCAGATGAGCGTAGTGATAATGCCAAAGCTTGCATGATATCTGCTCTGTCATCTTTGTCTAAAAACGGAATCAATTGCGCTATTTGCCGTCCGTTCAGATATTTCACCATTTCTTCGGGGTGAACTTCGGTTTTTATCCCCAGTTTAGTCAGTGCTTCTTTGCGAATATCCTCATCTAAGCAATCCAAAATGCTGAAATAGTAACCGGCATATAAGTCTTCCTGAAGTCCATTCATTAAGCGACTTAAAGAACTGCTGCTAAAGCCAGACATTTTAGATATATTGATTGCCGTTTCTCCTCTGGCGATCGCTTTGTTTAATGCGTCAATTAAAATTTCTCTGTGATTCATATTGCGTTATAGGTATTTTAAGATTATATTTAGTTTATAGCAAATTAGATAGTTACTGCCAATAGTACCACAACAGTATCAAACTCTTTTCGCTCTAGCGTCTAACTTAGGAATTTCCATAAGTTACACACCAATAATTTTAATCTAATTACCTTTAGTTTGCAATGGGGGGTAGTCAATTTCTAAACAAATGGATCAGGTTTCTTAGTTTACGCCACTGCTTTAGCTTTTTCTTTGTTTTGCGCTGTTAAAGAATGGGCGATCGCTTCCAACACTCTAGCTTTTTCCTCTGGAGGCGAGCTTGCCGCAATTGCCGCTAAGTCAAAGTTCACCATCCCTAACTTAGCCAAAGTTGCTGATTTGATGTGTTGGGGCAATGAATAAACCAGCTTAAAGAAATCTCCAGACCTTATATCTTCTCTTTCTCTAGTTAACAACCGTGAAATCATACTATTGTTCACACCGGACGCGCGAGAAAGTTTGGCATTGGTCATTCCTTCACTAATTGCCTGTTCTATCGCCTCAATTAATATTTCTTTAGGTTCTATCATTGTTATTTAGCAGAATTATAGTTTATATTCTTGTTATATAGCAAAAACTAATTTTTCTGCAAGGGGGTACACAGAAATCCAGTGTAAAAAAAGACCTTAACCACGGAAATGGTTAAGGCAAACTTTAAAAAAATAAAATTTCTTAACCTAATTATGACTCATAATCAGAAATTTTTCCACTGTCTCCAGTCCAAACTAGGAGATTGTTGGACTTCAGCATCAATAAAACCGGATTTATTAGACTTTTTCACCAGTATTTTTCTACAGTCCAATGTCTTGAAACTATTGTCAGCAATGATTTTCAAGCGTTTAGGGTTTGACTGTGGTGATAGCTTGCGTGGCATAGCCATACTCACCAATATTTTTCAACCAGAAGCAATAACCAGTTATTTACTCTCAATTACTTTGGGGGTGCATTAGCCATGAAAACCAAAACTCGCACTGTTCGTAATCCACAACCTATCGAGGAATCAAGAATGCAAGGTTATTTCATGATTTCTAAGCGTGACGCTGCTTTGGTTATTACCAACAAGTTAACTGGTAATCAATGCCGTCTTTGGCTTTATTTAATGCTTATTGACCCGTTTGCTGATTATACAACAGATGGTGAAATCAAATATCATGATCTCCCTTCTATTCCAGAAATCGCTGTGGCTATAGGTAGTTCAGTAGAAGCGGTTGAAAAGGATTTCAGAAAACTTCGTAGTCTAGGGCTTTATGAATACCGCACCGTAGTCATTCAGGGTCATAACACCACCGCTGCTAATGCTAGGGCTGAGGCCGATAGGTTAAAATCTCCCTCTAAATCTAAGCCGAAACCCAGTCAGGATAATAGTTCGGCTTATTTAAGCCCCGAAGGAGCTAATTTAAGCCCCGAAAAAGATTATTTAAGCCCCGAAGGAGCTAATTTAAGCCCCGAAAAAGATTATTTAAACCCCGAAGGAGCTAATTTAAGCCCCAATCAAGAGTTAGAACCCTTGCCAAATCAGGATTACACCGCTCCTCAGACTAATCAAACTAATCAAACTTACCAAGACTTTCTCTCAGACTTATCAGATGGCGAGAGAGAGGATTTTGAAAAATTTGGTTTAGATAAAGCCAATAGATTACCTAACGCTCCAACATTGCCTCAAAGATGGATTGAAGTGCATTTTGAGGAATTGCGATCGCAGTGGGAAAAATCCCAAGGTAAAGTTTCCACCACGCAGGCCACGAAATGGGAGAACCACCCGCAACGAGAAGAGTGGCTAAACAAAATTCGCACTATGGGGTATGTAGCTTTCTACTTTGAAGACAAAGCACAAGAAAAAGAACGTCGCAGCTTTTATAAGTGGGCTGACTCTAATAATTTGATTTGGATAAATGAGTTATGAATCTTAGTGATTTACCGCAATTTGAAAGGATGCCTTTACAAGCACCTCAGTCACAGGATGAAAAAGAGATTTTTTACCCTAAATGGACTTGTTTTTGTTGCCAAGACTACGGAGTAATAAATCGCAACTTAGCTCGAAAAATAATACCTAACTACAACAGTTCGGAAGATAAATGGCCAGTCTGCCAAAACCCAAACTGCCATGCTTTTGAGCAAAAATTTGGAGCTAATATAGGCAGTGAAAATTTTGATATGCGATTTTCTTCGCTGGTTTGTCAAAAGTTGGATTTAATCGAGCGTCAGAACTGGCATAACACAGTACAACGTCAAGTTGATATCCGCGCTTTAACTAAAACAATGGCAATGCCCGGAGTCACTGACCGCACAGAAAATGACAACCGGGAAGCACAGCAGCGCAAAAAAGAAGCTGAAAACTTTGACTGGGAAACAGCTTCAACAGCGTATTTAGGGAGTGAGTAAAATGACAACTCATGTACTAACTACCCCCTGGGATTACCGTCAGTCCTGGGAAAACGGTTCATGTTCTTACGATGGCCATACCATCATTTGGGAACACCGCACCATTACTGTCACGGACTACATCAAACAACGATATTTAAGCCCTGTTTGGTATCTCAATCAACTAAGTGAACATTGGGAATTATTGGGAGCAATAGCATTATTTCTAAGTGATGGTACAGCAGCTTCCACAACAGAACTCAGTGAAGCCCTCAACACTGAAATATCAGTTATCAGTCGAGCGGTGGAACTGGGATTTTCAATGGGGTGGTTTGATGTCGGTAACAAAGTTAATTTGATTTTCTTAGAGGAAAAATGCGACAACTCGATTTATGCTCCGGCGTTGGTGCAGGTTTTGGGATTGCCGGACTCCGCGCAGGTTGGCAACTCATGGGAGTCTGCGACAACGAAGACTACTGTACGGACATTCTTTCTAAAAGATTCCCTGGTGTCCCCAACTACGGAGACGTGCGAGGTTTACCAGTTCAAGACATCAGAGGAATTGACGTTATTACAGCTTCAGCACCCTGTCAGCCCTTCTCAATCAACGGTAAACGACTTGGAGCAACCGACGAACGAGACTGTTTCCCCGCAGTGCTGGAAAGTATTGCCAGAATCCAGCCCAAATTCTTTTGTATCGAAAACGTTACCGGATTACTCACCTGTCCCAATTACCCAGGACAACCAACAGGGTCATATTTTAGGGGCGTGGTCACAACCATTGACAGCAGCGGGTATGATGCGGAATGGGTTTGTGTATGTTCAGGACACTTTGCAGCCCCTTTTCTTAGACAACGATTACTTTTGGTTGGAATCTCCCGGTGCATTAAGCTCAACTGGGAACGGACGACCCCCTGGACAAACCAAGCTAGAAACACAATTGAAAAAGCTGGGACTGTTGCACAAAGGCGAAGTGCTAAACCCGGTTATCCTGAGCGAGTGGTACGATATCCCGCCGAGTTGGCTAGACCCCTCGGAATCCCGTCCGGCAACGGCACTATTAGAAAACAAAGACAGGCAGCAGGAAATCTTCTTGATCCCAGAGTTGCCGCCATCGGAGTTAACAGAGTTCAATACCTTGCCACAATTGCCGGGGTCAATAACTACTGAGAAATTCTTAGAGGAAAACGTAGATACTGAGGAATTAAATCAAGAAACTTCACTTACTGAGAAATTCTTAGAGGAAAGTTCAAGTACGGATAAATCTAATGCCTGTGGTTGTTTATATCAGTATATAGAAAATAAGAAATTAAAGAATGGAACAATAGTTAGTTATCCCCGTGTTGAAGGTGAACGAGATAAGCATAATTATCTACATTGGCGTTGGGGGTATAATTGGGGTCAAGCCGGGATAAGGGTAAAATGGGACACGTTGTAAATAAATGTTGCAGAAACCAATTTAGTGATTTACTAACTTGCCCGAAAATGGTAAAGAAACATTCAACTTTTGCACACTAAAATCAACTTTTTACGCGGTTCAGCTTCTCAAACTTGCTCATAAATAACCCTTTTTTGGGATGTTTTCATTTTGAACAATCAAGTTCAGATGGAAGCTGAAACAACGGTAAATTAAGAGTTTTGAGAATTAAGCACACAAAACTTTACAATGTGTCCCATTTTGCAGATATCCCGTCTGAACCCCTTAATGGAAAAACGAAGGTTGAGACAGGCTATTATATAAGTAGTTTGACAAATAATGCGAAATTACTAGGAGAATCAGTCCGCACTCATTGGGGTATAGAGAATTCATTACACTGGGTTTTAGATGTAGCTTTTAGAGAAGATGATTGTCGGATAAGAAAGGATAATGCACCACAAAACTTTGCAGTTATTCGTCATATAGCAGTTAATCTTTTAGGAAAAGAAAAAAGCCAAAAACTAGGAACTAAAAGTAAGCAGTTTTGTGCAGGATGGGATGATGAATATTTAGAGAAGATTTTAGAATGTATCTGATAAAAATCAGAAAATATAGACAAATATAAATATAACCAATTTATTTTTCTGTTGATTCTACAATAGAATCTATATTTTTGATGCCAAAAAATATAGATATTAATATATAGAACTGAACAAAATAAATCCATCATTAAAAATAAATAATTACTCTAAATTTATGAAATTTTTATAATTTTAATAAAGGAATTTATCAGATTTTGAATGAAGTTAGATATTTTCCCATATTGATGCACTAATATAGTATTCTGTCAAGATAATTTAGATGCGTTTCCCCTGCCCTGACCTAAATTATATTTGATGATTATAACATAATTGTAATAACTAGATATTCGGTATCGGTCATGTTGAGATGGCGATCGCTCTTTAGTTTCCCTGAATAATAAGGTAATGTAAAACTTGCAACTATTTGGTGATATCTGTAGCCTTGGTTTCTGCCATTAACCAATTCAGATAATCCTGATTTCCTTGTTCAATTGGTAAAGCCACCACACAAGGTACTTGATAAGAGTGTACTGATTTTACTTTAGCTGTTAGTTCTGCAAATAAATCACGGCGGGATTTCATAATTAAAATCGCTTCTTTTTCCACTTGTAATTCACCTTGCCACCAATAAATACTATCCATACCGTCAATTATGTTGGCACAGGCCGCAAGACGGGCTTCTACTACGGCTCTACCTACGTTAAGAGCTTCAGCACGGTCTTTACAAGTGACGTAAACAAAAAGAAATTCCATGTTTTGAATTTATTATATCTGTTTGGGGCAATGTTTAGGAAGGGGGAAGCGATCGTTTCCCTGAAGAATTTGGTAGGGGCGATTCCTACGGAGCGCTTCGCTATCGCTCTATTTCCCTCAAGAATTTGGTAGGGGCGATTCCTACGGAGCGCTTCGCTATCGCTTTCTCAGTGTATTTGCAGACGAATTTGGTAAACTAGAAGTACAATCAGCAGCTTTAAATTGTTGAGAAATTTGATTTTTTTCTGATGCTTCAAATATATATTCAAGTAATCCACTTAGTGATTCAACAGGTCTGGGACTATGTAAAGGAATCTCACTATTATTGCCGACAAATCTGCCATTTTTGAGGAATGCTGATCCTAAATAATAATTTCCTTCTTTGAATAGCACTTCTCCAATATTGGTTTTTATAACTCCATTAGAGAAAACACCAGTAGTTAAACGACCAGAACCTTCAGCTGTTTCAAAAACACAAACACGACCCTTACTATTTGATGGATAAATATGACTACTATTTTCGTATCCCACCCACCGACCAAAGAAAGGTGCTAATTCTGGTTCAGTCTTTGACCAAGCACGTACAAAGGATTCTCTTGTCTTCTTTTCTACTTGAGTACGTCTATCTTGAAGATAACCAGCACCTACATTATTATTTTTGGCTCTCCTAATTTGTTGCTGAAGTTCTTGACGTAATCTTTTAATTTCTGCATTAGTTGGTTGTCGAGTTTGGGCTAATACTGATAATTCGTTAACACCTAAAGTTATTAAACTGAATCCTAAGATAAATAGCGATCGCTTCGCCCACTGTAGGTATTGCTGTACTTGTGGTAATGCTAATTTTTGGGTCTTCAAAACAGGTTTCATAGATTTTCCTTGAAAATGTTCAAAATTTAATCAATGGGTTCTTTAGTGCAAGAAAGATAATTAGAATTAACCCAGCCTTTCAAGCCCTCAACTTTCTTATTTGGTCCCCTAATCACATCGACGTAAGCCCAAATCCCCCTCTTGTTTCTTGAGTAAAACATGATTACCATTATTTAAACCGGCTCTGGATTTGGGGGTCAAATGAGCAGCCATGCAGAAAGTTACGATAAGGACTTAATAGCCTACTGGTAACATCCTGATTGAAAGGGATAAAACTGTACCATTTAAAACTTAAGTTTATTTGGTACGTTGAGAATTTGAGAATCGTCAAAAATATTGATTAGCAGAATGTTTATCCAGTAAGGGTTACAGCCTTAGCGTAACTTTCTGTACGATTGCTCATTTACCCCCAATCCCTAATAGGGAGTAAGTAAAATTGCAATTTTCTCCCATAGCTTTCATTGAGAAATAAATTGTTTCAATCCCTAATAGGGAGTAAGTGAAATTGCAATAGATGATCCGGCATTAGCAGCTTTAAAAACTTGGTATGTTTCAATCCCTAATAGGGAGTAAGTGAAATTGCAATCGCGGAGTTCTGAAGTCCTATATATATGTAGTTTTCAAGGTTCAGTTGCGCGGATAGTCTTATAATAATCCATTTCAGAAAAAGTGTCAAGGAGTAAAATAGCTGAAACCCTTGCTGTGCAAAGTGCGCGGATGGGTGAACTCCACGAACTCCATAAAAAGCTTGTGTAGAGATGATTGCAGTCATTTTTTTCTCACCTGAGTTTTTTACACCCACCCACCCGCGCATTAAGCGAAGAAAATCGTCTGATCAGGGGGTTCTTGACCACCAATTCTTTCTATTTTACCAAAACAGCAAGCACAAAGGAAGTAAAAGCGAATGCTATCGGTTTCAGGTTTGATGAGTTTATTGAGACGCGATCGCAATTTAGCATATTGAGTATCAGTTAACTCACATTCAAAAATACTATACTGCACCCATTGACCATAGGATTTGAGAATCCTATGGATTTTAGTCCGGCGTTTATCCTCAGAAATATCGTAAGAAATAACAACATTCATAAATTTTGTGCGAAGTTATACCTTGTTGATGTAGAGAATTTTTATTTCAGTACCAAAGGGGGATATTTATCAGTTGTTCCCATTAAATACTTGGACAGTAATCTTGCTTGTAATTCAAAAGCTTCTCGATAAGTACATTTACGTCCCATTACTGGGTGTTTAAACTCCGATAGTTTTTTCTTTTCGTACAAAGTCAAAAAAGTTTTGCGTCCTTCTGGAATGAGAGAAACAGCACCGCTTAATGGTTCAGTCACAAAATCTGCTGGGGTTAATAATTGCTTATTCAAAATAGATAAAACTACCGCATCTACCACTAAAGGGCGAAACTCTTCCATTAAGTCTAAAGCTAAAGAAGGGCGATTATAGCGATCAAAATGTAGATATCCTAAATATGGATCAAAACTGACAATATTCACAGCACTTTGCACATCATGACGCAATAAAGAATAACCAAAACTTAACAATGAATTTACCGGATCTGTAGGTGGACGACGGACACGCTTAGTAAAAGAAAATTTAGAATTACGAATCAGACTATCAAAACAACCAAAATAAGCAGCACTACCAGAACCTTCTAAACCACGCAAAGAATTGATATTTTCAGTTGAACTAATTGCAGCAATTACCTGTTCAATGCGAGCAATATTTTTAGATAGATCAAGATCATTAAATTCACGCTGATAACGCATTAAAGTTTGACGGTAATTTTTTAATTTTCCTCTAACAAAGCCTTGAACAGCATGAATAGATTGGGGGGTTTCTCCTGCTGCTTGCCATTGTGCCTTGCGAATGAAAATATTACCAGTCATTTCTGGCTCTAACCGTCCTAAATAGTGACCAATTTTATTGATAAAAGATAGAGGAATATGACGAGTCATTAACTCATCTACAACAGCCGGCGAAATAGTTGCTCGTCCTAAAACAACTACACCTTCAAGATGAATAAATGGAATATCTTGAAGAATTTTCTTTTCAAATTTCACATTAATCCGTTCATCAACCTTACCAATAAAAGCATCATCTTGTGTGATGTAAAGAGTACCCATAATTAAATCCTCAAAATAGGTGACAGTAGACAGGTGACAGGTAACAGTAAAAAGAGTTTTAGAAAGGTTTTTGTATCAAGTATAAATTTCTCAATTTGCTTCTTGATAACGTCCAACTTTATCAGCAACTTGGGGCAAACATCGAGAATAAAGACTACAACCATCACAGCGTTTTGTTTTGACAGCTTTTGGCATAGCACCTGTAAACAGTAACGTTTGGATAGCTTCAATAGTAGCAATCGTACTACTTCGTAATTCTGGGGTAATTTCTACTAACTTCCGTTGATGAGTTTGAGCATAATAGATATAGCCAGTATTGATATTTTTTCCTGTCATTTCCTCCAAACACAAAGCTTGAGCGCAAACTTGTAATTCATCATTATCCCATTCTCCTTTACGTCCTCTTTTATATTCAATAGGGTAAAATTCGCCATTTTCAAACTCAATTAAGTCAGATTTACCGATAAGTTTATATTGATCTGATTTGAGATAAATCGCCCGTATTTGGTAAGTTTCCTCACGGTTTTGTTCTCCAACTGTGTGAACTCGTTCATGTAAACTTGTACCCTCAATAGTATATTGATTATCAATGAATTCACCTGCACAATGAATCAACCAACAACGATGAGGGCAATAGGAATATTGGTTTAAAGAAGCGATACTAACGTAATCATCATCAGAGGTGACAGGTGACAGGTGACAGGTGACAGTAGGAAGAGAGTTAGTTAGTTCGTTTTGAAACATAATTAATTAAAAGTGGTAAAAATTGATAGGGGGAAGAAAGTTATTTATGGTGTATTTAAGATTTTCAAACGAAGAGAAGTGAGCATTTTACTAATTTCTATAATCAGCGATAATGTAGGATTTGTTTGTTCTGAAGTTAGATAATTTAATCTAACAGCAAGCATTAAAAAAGTTTCTGTTTCCATTAATGAACCCTTAGCTATAGATAAAAAATGTGCAAAATCGTTTTTAGTTGTTCCTCGTGCATGACCTTCGGCAATATTAGCTGGAACAGATGCAGCAGCGCGAGTAATTTGTGAAGTAAGACGATAAATTTCTGTATTTGGAAATCTAGCAGCTAATTGATAGATATTCACTACCATATCCATTGATTTTTGCCACACAATTAAATCTCGATGTGATTCAATCTTCATAAATAACTCCTCTTCCCTTATTTACTTTTGCCTCTAACCTATTAACTCTCCCTCTTACCTTCTTTCCTCTTCCCTGTCACCTTATTACTATCACCTGTCACCTCTTCCCTGTCACCTTATTACTATCACCTGTCACCTGTTCCCTGTCACCTTACTACTATCACCTGTCACCTGTTCCCTGTCACCTGTCACCTGTTCCCTGTCACCTTATTACTGTCACCTGTTCCCTGTCACCTGTCACCTGTTCCCTGTCACCTGTTCCCTGTCACCTGTCACCTGTTCCCTGTCACCTGTCACCTGTTCCCTGTCACCTGTCACCTGTCACCTGTTCCCTGTCACCTGTCACCTGTCACCTCTTCCCTGTCAGCTTCTCCTCACCATTCCCATTCCCATAGTTGTTTTTCTACCAACACCAGCATATAAAGCAAAATCAGCTAAGGCGTTAATTTGCTTAATTGCCGTTGTTTCTACATTGCCAAGAATGCGATAACTAATTTCACCTAAACAACCAATAAATTTGTTGTCATAGTTGCTAATAACTTCAGTATTGATATTAAAAGCACTAGCATAAATTGATTCAAAAGAAATATTGGTTAATTCAATACCGCTATATTTATGCCACCGATTTAGTAGACTATTGAAAACAGACTCCCTTGTTGGTAAAACATTATCAAATTCACCTTGACGAAAAGCTACAGGTGTAGAAAAGATGAAATTAAGATTGCGTTCTTTCTCACTTGCTTGTTGATAAAGTTGATGATAATTACAAGCATTTGCCCAAGGTTGATTAGATTGGGGTGTACCTTGAATGCTGGTAATATATAAATTGGCTGAACCTAAGTGCCAAGGTTGTTTGGGGTTTATATTTAACCATAAAGGTGTGAGTTGACTAAATAAATTGTCATTTAATAAAGAAATACGCCACCAACAAGAAGTACCAGCAGGAATAGAGTTTTGATAGGCATATTGTAAGGTATAAGATTGGGTTTTATGTTTGTTTTCTACCTGCAATGGGGAGAGAGTAAAGGCTTTATCGGCGTTTGATTCGTGTAAATAGTCTCCTAATTTTCTATCAACAGAACTCACTAGGTTAAGAAATAAGGCGTGGTAATGTCTACCTGTGAGAAAATTGGGGTAAATTGGAGATTGGGGGACGATGTTAAGGATGAGACTATGGGGCATAATTTTTGCAGTGTGGCACAATTTGTAAATAGATAATGAAAACTAAGAAAGATTCAGACTATAGAACGTATAAAGTAATTAACATTGAATAAAGAGTAAGACAAATGACAGTTGATAATTATCTTGAAGCAACAGCACTTAGTAAAAAGTTAGAAACCAGTTTACCAATTAAAGTTAAGGTGGCAAAAGAATTATTGAAAATGCTGAAGACAAGAGGAGACATAATAAATCCAGAGAAAGAATTTGAAGTTGATTGGGTAGCTTATTCTGGGGATGAAGGTGGGATTATGTGCCGATTAGTCAGCAAGAACGATAATCCCGAAGATGAAGATAAAGCACTATATATAGTGTCTATTACCCATCTCAAAATAGATCCAGATCATCCTCATGCTGAAGAAATAGCAACTTATCAACGTGAGCGAAATCGCAAGTTAATGTTACAAAATCGTGGTAGTTTGATGACTGAATTAATGCCTTTACGCTCTCCTAAAACAAAGAAGAGCGGTAAAGGTTTTGGAAAATAATTAACTCCGAAAACGGTATTGCATTAACTTGGGAAGTTTTACATTTTTGATATCATCAAAATAGTAATATTCCCCTTGTATTTGCACATTTTGAATCAGACTTACTGGTGGCATATTTACCACATCATAGCTAATAACTTGATTAGTAAACATGACATCCAAAGGATTTAAAGGATGAGTGCAGGTAAATAAATCAGTTTTGATTTTTGGTTGTGGTAATTTCTCAACCGTAATTTCTGCTTTACTCATCCATTTACCTAAACGAATCCATTTAGGTAATTTGATCTCTTTTTGAGAAATTAGAAAGAACTCAAATTGACTTTCTGGTGCAATTTCCTTTGCTCTACCAAAACTGGGAATATTCTTTTGGGTTTTTTCCATTTCTACATGGTAGTTATTATTTGCATATTTCCATGTATTGAGAATAGATGAATGCCTCAGAGATCGAGCCGGAGTTATATAGATTCCTTGTTCATTTAAAGGAGTTAAATGTGCTTCATATTTTGGTACTTGTTCGGGGCAGAAATAGCGATAGGAATCTTCTTCAGCAACGGTAGTTGAGTAGATTTGACTATCAACTAAACCAAGGGCATAACAGAGGGCGTAGTTATGAATTATTGCCTCTGTTTCGTATAGTCTGCCGATTTCACGGGTGGCAAAATAGAGGCTGTCATGTAGTTCTAATTGACAACGGTAGATAAACACCATTTTTGTTACTCCGCTTTAGCATTTTTACCTGCTTTTGGCTTTGCGGTTTTTGCTTCTTCAGATTTACCTTTAATATGCTTTTTAGCATAAGCCTTAGCTTCATCATTAGCTTGTTGTAAAAGTGATTTAATTCCTGCTTCGTTATTTGTGAGGTTTTTAACTTCATTGACTAGAGGTATAAAAGCATCACCAATTAAATCTGTATGCACAATAAATTCATCATTCATTAAATTCTCAATTGCACTTTTAGCCGATGTAATTACATCATCTTCATCTAAAGGATCTGGGGATTTGAGGGTATTATTAGCCTTCATTTGATCGTATATGGCTTGAGTCCACCGCAGGTTACTGGTAATTTCTCCATCAGCAAAAATCACACCGACTAATTCATTCCTAACGCGACCTGTGCGGGTTGTTTGTGCGCCATAATGACGAGTTCTGAGAATGTTATTAAAAACATAAAGAAAACTAGCTTCTGTGGGGTCTTTCAGTGTTACAATACTAGGAAAGAAAACTTGTGGTCTAATGTGATCTTGTTGATTAATTCTGCTAGTAACTTCACCAGCTTTAGAACCACTTTCTCCTTTAGAAGCCATTGTACCATTTTCAAAAGGAGCATTCAGAGTAAAGGTTTCATGAGATTCATCAAAAGCTGTAATTGAAAATGCCGTATCTACCACTACTTTTGATTTTTCTGAACCAGAATCACCAATAGCAAAACCGTAAATTATACAATCAGGATTATCCATTGCAAAAGATACGTTATATTCACATTCTTCTGCTGTCATGAATTCATATTTACGGAGTAATTCTCTACCTACTAATCTTTCTGGTGTTGACTGTTTACGTTTGAACATTGAAAGACGGCTAATGGTATTTTTATCTTTGACTCCAGCCCTTACCCGTGCTTTATTAAGTTCGCTATCTGTTTGAAATAAAGGATAAGATTCAGTAATGCGAACGGTGAGAAAGTGGGCATATTTTCCCATTGGTTTATAGGGAATTTCTGATTGAAATAATTTAGCGTCAACGGTTTTTAAAAGTGCCATGTTTTTCTCCAAAATGAAGTGCGGAATGTGGGTTGATAAAATTGTTGGTAATTGTTCGTTGGGGTAGGGGTTTAGCAATGCTAAACCCCTACGATTCATTGTCAGTATTTGCAGAGTTTTGAGAGTTTTCCTTATCATCTTCTAAACGGTAAAGAAATTCACAGGTATCTCGAATTAGATTCAATTGACGGCCTGCTAACCGGGCGCGATCGCTCTTAAAACACCCCTCAAAAACATCCTCTACAAAATACCTTGCAAACTCTAAAACAGCTTGTCTTTCTTCCTCCCTTTTACTCATAATCCAACGTCCTTCAGCAGTAGAAGAATGTACCCGATCCATGAGTTTAAAAACCTCTGCCGCTACAGTTGAAGTTAAAACTTCTCCACCAAACATACATAAATCTGCTTTGAGAATAATATCCGCAGCAATATCAATGGGTTTTAAAACAGCATTAGCTTTAGGATTAAACCTTTTATTAGCTCGATAAAAACGGCGATAAAGTTCCGTTAAATTTTTAGGATGATTCAAAGTTGATTTCTCTTCCACAATTAATTTCTCCTGAGTAGAATCAAATTTTGCATAAGGGTCAAAACAAGGGTAAAAATGATAGGTGTAAAGTTTGATTTTCTCAATTCTTGCTGTCTCAAGTTTTTGATTACGCACCCATTTATTCAGATAAGAAAAGACATGAAGAGGACTGGTTTCAAAATCCTTGGATAATTCTGTAAATTTACCCCAATTAGCATCATAGCCAGTCTTACCTTGCTTTGCATTAACATCTAAATGGATAGCGTAAGCAGCAGTTAGAACATTTAAAGGTGCAGGATATTCAATACCGGACTCTTCCCAACCTTCAAGAATATAATCAAGTCTGAATCTATCTCTTTTTACCAAAGTTCTAAAAGCATGAGGCGCACTATCCAGAAATACCGTTTCTTCAAATTCTGCACCATCATTAAATGGGGGAATAGGAGACTCAGAAACCACAGTTTTCACATCTAAAATCATCGGAAAAGCGAACGCTAACCAACTCGGCATTACCCAAGATTCTGTATCAGTGCTATCCCTTCCAGGAGGTAAAGCCATGAAATAAAAAGTTAAAGGTTGATCTTCTGGATAAGAAAGTTTAAAAGTGCGATCTTTTTCACTATCTAAATTCTCATCAATTAAGAAACTATCCACACATTGATAATTTTCTTTGGTTAAATCAACCTGTAAATCTTTACTAATGAAATGATTACGGATGCTAGTATCAAAACGAGTTTGAGCAATGTTCATGTAAGCTTTTTGTAAAAACTTATTAGTTTCTGGGGTAAAGTAATAAGTTGGATAAAAATAGAGATAGCGATATTTCCCATCTTCAAATCTTTTTCCTACAGCTTGAGTTTGATTCATGAGAATTTGTCTCAGCATCATTTCTACACCCGCAATACTAGAAATATTGCGTTTAGCGTTAGAACCTCCTAACATTTGTTTATTTGTATAAACTTGAGGTGTAAATAAAACTGCTGATTCCATCTGTTCAGTGACAGTATAAGCTGAATGAGAAATTGAGCAAATTAATTGTTTACCTCTCCCTGATTTTTTCGCAGCATTATAATTAGTCAACTCATTGATAAAATTATCAATTTCCGTGGTGACAGATGTTAGTTTATTGGTATGAGGTAACATGACAACTCTTGATACCCACAACCTTAAATCATCCCAACCATCAGGTAATTGATACTGTGCCAGAATTGGGGAAATTAAATCTGTTAAGTAATAAATTACCTGTTGACAATTTTCGCGGACATCTTCAATACCTGGGTGTTTTTCTAAATATTTAGCCGCTAGATAATACCATTCATAAGGTACACCTCCTGTATTACCTTTGAGTTTTTGTTCTTTCAAACTTTCATTAATGCGTTGAATTTCTCGAACCTGCGGTAAATATTCTGTTAAATTCCAAAATTCCGCGACTTTGTGAGTTAAATCAAAATTTGGAACTTCTGGTAATTTTTTATCTTTCTTCCTTTCAGTTTCAATTTTATTAACTATTTCATCCCAAATTTTGCGAGTAATTAAATCACCAAATTCGGCAATTTGATCAATACGGATACTATCATCAAACTTAAAATCATAATCAGGAGATAAAACATTCTGTTTTTGGAACTTCACTAAATTCTCACTACGACTTTTAGCAACAGAAGGTTTATTAGTATTGAGAATGCGTAAAGTCGCATCTAAAGCAACTTGCATTAAACCTGGAGATTCAAAAAACAGGTTGTAATATTCAGCATATTTCATTCCTTTTCCATCTCTACCAAATCCCGTTTGTCTGAGTTTTAATTGACCAGAACAAAGGGATTTAATCTTATTAACTACCATATCTGGTAATATTTCTAGTGAGATAGGAGGAGCATCACGCAACGCTAGATAAATTACCCCTGTTGGTAGATATAACAAAGGTTGATAATATGTATTTTCAGCAGTATTTAAGTTAGTGTGAGCTTCAATTACTGCATTATTAACAACGTTGGTTAAAACGCCTCTATTTTCGGCAATGTGATGATAGGTAAATTTCAATTTACCATCACTGAGACTGTGGAGAATTTCATTAAGTCTCGTATTTTCTGCATCTTGGGGATGTTTGATAATTGAAGCGAGAGAATCAGCTAAACAGGTTAAATCACATAAACTGCGAATAGTTCGGTCTTTAAGAACAGGATTTAACCCAAATTCTGAAAAGTTCCAGTTAGTATCCCAGCGTCGTTGTGCATTATAAGCCATACACAACAAATCATCAATATATTCTTGATAAAGTTCGGGATTATCTGGATTGATAAATTTATCAAGTCCTAATTGTTTGACTTTTTCATCAATAATTTTGCGATGTTCATCTAAAGGTAACTTGCGACATTCTTCAGGTGCATCTGGGAATTTTTCAAAATCATGTAAAATAAAGCCAGCAATTACTAAACGTCGTTCTTTATCTTTGACTACTCTTTTAACTGTGGTATCCAGTTGTTCTAATCTTTGCTCAATTAAATTTGCTGGAAATAAGCCATTAAGTAAGTGTGTATTTAAAGATTGGTCAGCAGCATTATCACGTCTAACTTTTGTTTTACCTTCTGCTTCTCGTTTTTCGTCTATTTCATCAAAGAATTTACCACCTTTAGCAGTGACACCAATAGCTATTTTTAGCAAATTGGGTAATACATATTCGCTAAAATCTGCCATGACTTGATCATGAGGATTTTGCGATTGTATTGCTTCTTTTAATAACTTGAGTGTGAGTAATTGTCCTTTGGTTTCAATAGTTCTATCACTATCACTATCAAAACCAAAATCACTTGATGAGAAAACATCATCTGAGATTTCATCATTTGAATAGATTTCCGTTTCTAAAAGTGATAATTGTTGATGTTCATTTGCATCTTTACTTTTTTTAGGCATTGTGTTCTTCCAATGAAATTAAATAGGAGTTTATTTGTCTGACGTAAAGGGGATATTGCTTTAAAGCAAAATTAATTGCTTTAAAAACTTGATTTGGATCTATATCATCATATTGATAAATTAGGTGTTTTATGAATTCTGTTGATGATGCTAAATTTTGGGCTAATTCTGGTGTAATTGCTTGATATTTAGCAACTTCAATAAAAGATTCAAAATTAGTAGTAGAATTTCCATGATTTAATCTTGACAAAATATGGTGATTAATATCTATTGCGGTTTGAGTTATTAAATGTAAGAGTCTTTCTGCCAGAAGTTGTTGAGAATAATCAGCTAAAAAATTATCAAGGCTTAGAGAACGAAAATTTTCTAATGTCTTGTAATATTTTGTGATTAAGTTTGTTTTAGTCACAATTAGATAATTAATTTTCATGTTTTTATCCCAAATAGTGTTTATTCAAAGCCTTCTAGTAATTTAGCAATCTGTTCAGGATCAGGAAGTTGATTTTTTAGTTCTTGAGGTAATTGAGAAACTATCTGATAAGTGGCTACACCAATGGGTTTATTAGAATCTTTGAGTGCATATTCCACAATAGTTCTCTGTTTAGATTTACAAAGAATAATGCCAATAGAAGGATTTTCATCTGGTAACTTTACCGTGTTATCTAAAACAGATAGATAAAATTGCATTTTGCCAACATATTCAGGTAAAAATTTACCAATTTTTAATTCTATTGCCACCAAACACTTTAAACGGCGATGATATAATAGAATATCTATAAAATATTCTTCATCATCAACTTCTAAGCGATATTGACTACCAATAAAAGCAAATAAACCACCCATTTCTTGTAAGAATGGTTCAACTCT
This sequence comes from Dolichospermum sp. UHCC 0406, assembly GCF_009712025.1. Lineage (NCBI taxonomy): Bacteria > Bacillati > Cyanobacteriota > Cyanophyceae > Nostocales > Aphanizomenonaceae > Dolichospermum > Dolichospermum sp. UHCC 0406. The sequence continues at coordinate 34,216 of NZ_VILA01000028.1, read as the reverse complement.
TGTCAAAATTGCTTGTTCTAGCTGTCTTTCGCTGTGTTCATCTGCTAATTCCAGAAAATCAAAAGTATATTCATCTTTAACAGCTAGTTTTAATTGGTTACGTATCTCTGTTGGAACTGTTTTATTAAAGTTAGTTTGATTGAGCAGAGTTTTTTGATATGTTTGATTTTCAATTTGGTGAATTAAAACATTTTTTGTCCAACCAAATTTACGAGTCATCTTAATATAAAATTCTCGTTCTAAATCATCTTTACATTTTTCTAAAATGACTATATTGTGAGTCCATCCAATTTCTGCCACCAATGGTGGCAGAATTTTCTGAGAGTGGTAAGTTAGGTAAAAATCTCGCATTCTCCAAATATTGCGAGTAGAAAAACCACTAATACCTGGAAACTCTGCTTGTAAGTCTTTTGCTAACTGTTCTACGACTGATTTACCCCAATTAACATTCTGTTGTCGGGTAACAATCATCTTGCCAATATCCCAGTAAAGGTTAATCATTTCTCGATTAACTGCTTTGAGAGCATCGTATTGGGCTGCACGAATTCGTTGTTGTACTTCCATAAGTAGATGTCTGTAATTATCAGAAATTGAATTATTCATGATGGAAATATTTCAACGATGTGATTCTTTCTAGTAATGTTTATGGTTTAGTTATTTAGTATTTATTTTGGTGCGTTACGCTATGGCTAACGCACCCTACTAGCTAGTTGAAATTAAGGAGTTTGGTAAACCAAGAAGTTTATATTTCCAAACTCTTTAACACATTACGCAGCTAATTCCATCAACTCTAAATGAGTCAAGTAGATTGTCTGCGGAAATAAATTTAGTTCAAGTTGCTTATAGAGACTTGGTTGTGGTTGTTGAATTTCTTCTACCAATTCCAGTACATCCTCAGTTACAGTAGATTGTTCTGAGGTATAAGCTTGCAAGTCAAAGAGTTCCATCTGTTGATGGTTGTCCATATAACTCTCCAATTAAATTGTTTACTTGGAGGCTTCTGACTAGAAATAAGAAAACACTGCGGGTCAGAGGAATAAAATATTGTCCAACCAGTCTCCGTTCCTGCACTCAAGCGTTGAAGCCACACTAGCTGATGATAGCATAGTTTTTTGGAGAACAGTATCAGAAGACCATTTAAATTTCTTGCATCTGATTTTATTCCCTGAGAAATTAATGTACAATCTGAATTGAAAGATTTTATGGGCAATGAGTAACCCCTATTAGGGATTGAAACTTCCGCTACTGTTCTCAAGCGTTTATGCCTTACTGCCCATATCAGCAAGCTGGAGAATAAATCAACAAAAGCTTGCTTGACTCTATAACCCCTATTAGGGATTGAAACTGTATTTACTATTGAATGTTTCCCTGTTAAATTTCCTAAAATTGACGGTAGAAGCGAAAACCTCAAGCAATCCATATCTCATCTCCTTTGCTTTTGAAAGTATAAGCAAGCGTATCCAGTAGCAGCGCAGATTGACCAAAAGCTATAGAATAGGGCTGAGTTGCTTCATGAATACTGTACTGATCACTGATGGGATAAAGTTGAAAGTGCATAGGTAGCCTTAACCGCATCCGCACTTCAGCAACTGGACGACGAATTACATAACAAACTAACCCCTCTTTTTTCAGCTTTTTATCAATTTGACCTATCCAAGCATTATCCGGTTGCCATACTCCCACCCCTGTTAAAACCTGTACTTTCCAAGCGTCAGCTATGGGTTGCAAGTCTCCAAAATAGGTAAATTTCCAGTTCAACCGTTCCTCACGGTAGGAACGTAACTTGATAAATGCGAGACAATGAGCAAATCTACCTTTAGCTATGGGTTGTCCGGTTCGTTGGGCAGTTTCTTTTAATGTCCGTATGAATCCTGCTTCCGTCCACATTTCTATTTCTAAGTTGCTTAAAATTCCCGGTAAATCATAAGTTTTAAATCTTTCTGCTTCGTTAATTTCTGTCAAATCATATAAACCACATTGCAAAGGACTAGAACCACGAAAACTCGCTGCATCTTCAGCAATGGGATTTCCTGATTTACCTGAAATTTCTTTCCAGTTTTTAGCCCATCCTGTAATATGTCCAGCTTGTGATTTTAAACTTGTATTAAATATTTGTTCACAGGCTGTTTGGAACTTTTCTCGACTTTTAGCATACTGTTGTTTAATAGTGCGATCGCTCAATTTACAACATAACCAAAATGACTGCACAGCACCCCATCGGCGATAATAACCATGAAAATCATTGATTTTACGATATTGCTCTTTTATAGTTTGTTGCAAAAATGGACGATCATAAATATTATCAGTTTCTAATGGTGGTGAATCTGTTTGAAATAAACGCTCAACTAAAAAATTAGGAACTAAAGCATAAGCTATGAAATTATCAAACTTAATTTCTTGACCATTTTTCTCATATCCATCATGTCTTCCTAATCTTCCCAATCGTTGAATAAAGTTACCAGAATCTGATGATTCAAAAATCAGGAAGTTAATTTTAAAATCAACTCCCACATCTATTGTACTTGTACCCAGAACCAAATCAGCCACAAAACTTAACTCTTTTTCTCCTTTACTTGATAAACCTGTATTTTCTCCCACTATTAAATTATCAGATTTTAAAAGTTCCTGAAAAAACGGAGTTAGTCGCTTAACTGCTGCAATTGAATTGAGAATAATCGCACCTTTACTACCTGGGTATTGCTGAAATTGAGATATAATTAAATTACTATTTTCTTTTAGCCAAGTTTCAGAAGCTTTAAAACTCGGTTCTAAAGGCATAAAATTGAGTGCAATTCCTCGCGTTACCTGTCGCCATTCTTTGGACTTAAGTTGCACTTCTTGTTCTGGATCATCAGGAAATTGATATTTATTTTCTTCTAAAGGATTAATTTCTTGACAACGAAATCCGGCTACTTCTAATCTGCTGATTAAATCTCTATCGGGTGTAGCTGAAAGAAAGAGAAACTTTTTCCGGCGGTTTGTACAATGAATCAACAGCATGGTGTTAATTACGCTGGCAATTTGGGGAGCAGCAAAAACATGAAATTCATCAAAAATAAATAAATCAAAGTTTTTATTAACTCGCCCCCAAAGTTTATCAGGACTATCATCATGGCTTAGATATGCTCCATGATGTAAGTAGTGGAAAATATCAGGATTGGTTAAAAGTATTTCAGATTGTACTACACGAGTTAAAAGTGCAGCACCTTTTTTTAATTCTTCGTTTTCCGCATAAATTTCTAAATCAGCCCCATTCAATCTAACTACACGAGGTTGATTTCCTGGTTTAAATATATCAATATATCCTTTAATTTGTGCTTCTTGATCACGTGCTAATTCATTAGTTGGGTAAAGTCCAATCGCGGAAAATTCACCTTGAAGAACTTCTAAATAAGCAGCTAAACTTTTACCATCTCCCGTCATAGCAGTGTTGAAAACTACATCAATATTTGGATCGCGCAAGGCTTTTAAAGTTTCTAATTGATGCCAAGATAAACACCAACCATCTGGTAATTTAACCCCATCAGGTGTGGGGACGGTTTGAGAATAAACAGGTTTGAGATGAATACTGTAATTTTCTGACATACCCTTAATAACTTATTTCAATTTCTGCAATCATTAGTTGCAATTTCTAAGTGAAAATTAAAAACTGTCCGTAACTCGTTGTTAAAATCTATAATGACACTCAAAATAGAAGTTGACAAGATAAAGTAAGTATAAAGTACACGGACACTTATAATGAGTCGAAAAGGTCAGTCTATCACTTTGTCGGTATCAGAACGTGACAAAGCCGAACTAGAAGCGATTCCTACGGAGCGCTTCGCTATCGCTCTCGAATTCGGGATGATGTGGGGAGAAGATCCCAATATCTCCAAACTTATCAAAGCGATCGCTCAACATGAGTTAATCATTGGCAAAAATCATGACTGGCAGGAATCACGTATCCGCGCCTTACACCGTTGCATAGGTGCATTAACAGACATCGGACAAGTGGAACAAGCGCAGATTATCGCTAATTTGCTACTCGAACGCAGTGAATTGTCCATACCAATGCGAAAAGAAATTGAAGGGGTTTTAAATAATTCACTCCCATCTTGGCGGTTACAAATTGACCACTATATCTTGCGTCAACAACCGTTTCAACTTTCTTATCAAGATGCAACAGAAAGAATATTAAATTATACGGTTCACTATGCTAAGATTAGCCCCCATGAAAAACGCCTCTATCTTGATTGCTGGTGTGAGGAAACATTAAATAATCATGACATAGAAGAACTACAGCATAACTGGTGCTTTCGTTTAGACAGAATTAACGAAGCTGCTATTACGGAAATTGCTGGTAAATGGCGGTCGCAGTTAGATCAAATAGATGTAGAAATGCACCTACTAAACAACTTAGCTTTTGCCTATCAAACTAAACCAGAGGATAAAAGAGTTGAATGGATACCAGAAAAATCAAAGGTGAAGCGAGTGATTAGAGGAATATCTAATACGTTCTGGTTTATCCGGGAAATCATGCAGTATTCCTCTGATTGTATTGTAGTTTCACCGGAGGATGTGCGATCGCGCATTAAAGGAAAACTCATCAATCTATGTCAAAATCATGACTTGACTGCATCACTCACCAGTTAATATCATTACAGGTAATAGCTCAAAATTTAGAAATACCTTAGACCACAGCGAAAACCTATGTTAAATTAGCTCGTCGGATGATCAAGGACACCCATTCAAATGTTTGAAATGACGATGCCTTCAACTAATAAAGCGATTCCAGGGCGAGCGCTTCGCTATCGCCTTCCATCCCTTCAGAATCAACTATCCAGATCAATCCATTCCCGCCCCGCTTTTTCTGCGGCTTCTGGGGTGTAGTAAAGCTTGCGTTCACCAAACACCTCACCACCAGCAGTAATTAACCGGAACTGCCAACAATGGGCTTCTGTGTAAAATACCAACAAGGTAACATTATTAATAATGGTAACTGAATCAATTTTCGTAAACATTGCCGTTTTAGGATCTAAATCAATTAAAACTTCTCCGTATTTAAAAATAGGTTTTTACTTTATGTAAAACATAGAGTATTGATAAAAAAGTAACTATTTTAGGCTAGAATATTAGGTAGATATCAACAAATCAAAAGTAGAGAAACCGAAGTTGTAATAACAATTATTAGTATAGCATTTTATGAACAAAAATGAAATCACCGCGAATTACGATGAATCCTTGAAAGAAGCCTTAACCGAATATTTTGATAGTTTCTTATCCTTCTTCTTTCCTGTAGCTTATAAAGCAATTGATTGGACAAAACCACCGGAATCACTTGATAAAGAACTACAACAAATTACAGCGTCGTCAGCAACTGAAAAACGGATTGCCGATAAACTGTACAAAGTTTGGTTATTGGATAAAACACAAGTATGGATTTTAATTCATATTGAAATTCAGAGTCAATATGATGTTGACTTCCAGGAACGGATGTACATTTATAATTACCGAGCCTTTGACCTTTATCATAAATTTGTGGTGGGTTTGGCGATTTTAGGAGACACAAGTTCCACTTGGCGACCTAACAGTTATCATCAAGCAATGTTAGATTGTGAATTAAGTCTGAAGTTTCCCATTGCTAAACTGCTAGACTATGAATCCCGTTGGCAGGAATTAGAATCGAGTGACAATCCCTTTGCTATCATAGTAATGGCACATTTAAAAACCAAAGCCACCACGGGGAATTTATCAGAACGGGAACAATGGAAATGGACATTAATTAGGGGACTTTACGAGCGAGGCTTAACAAAAGAACAAATTGTTAAACTCTTTAAAATCATTGATAAAATGATGTCATTACCCAAAGAATTGCAACGAGGATTAGTAGCTAAAATTAAACATTTAGAGGAGGAAAATCAAATGCCTTTCATTAGTCCAACAGAAGAATTAGCAATGGAACGAGGGGTAGAAAGGGGAATAGAGCAGGGAGAACAACAACTGATTTTCCGACAACTAAATCGGCGATTTGGTGAAATTGAATCATCATTCATTGAGACAATTCGGACATTAACAATTGACCAATTAGAATTACTCGGTGAAGCACTCTTGGATTTCTCCTCTATCACTGATTTAGAACAATGGTTGGAAAATAAACCAGAGTCTTAGAAATAACAACCCCACGTTTCATTAACTGTGGGGTCAGAAAACTGTTTTACCTGCTGATGATTTGGGTATTCGTTCTGCGATTCGTAATGTCTACGCTTTAACTGAACTACCTAACAAAAAACCATAGAACAACTTGCTCAACAATGGCAACCTTACCGCACCATCGCTTGTTGGTATCTTTGGCAGAGTTTGAACAATTCTTAGGGGAAATTTATTAGTGGGGAATTGGGTGGGTGATCGCTCATGTAAAATTGATATCAAACCTGATATCCCCATGAATAACAAGACCCCACCCAGCGAGATGATTCGCGTACCAACTGTACTAATTCCTGTAGTCCGCCATCTAGCCAAAATCCACCGCGATGGTCATACAACGGAGTTATTGCAAGGATTACAGGAATTGATAGCCCAGTTCGATAGCAGTGTAAAACTAGAAACAACCAGCGAATTACAGCAGGTGGAGGAGAAGCTGGGGGAACTGAAAACGCACCTTTGCCAACAAGATCAACAGGTGGCTACTAAATTGGAAGTCTTTGGTAAACAGTTAGAAAAAATTGAAAAAGCAATAGTTTCTGCTAGATATAGCGGTGGTAACTCCAGACAAAGGTATTCAGGGTATCCATATCAGTATCAACAGCAACCAGTAGAAATCAAATCTTTTGCCCCTGAGAACTTAGCGCAACGGTTGGGGGTAACACAGCAGAGCTTAACTACAGAATGGGAAACCAAGAGTGAGCAGGAATTTATCAGTTGGTCTAGGAATCGTGACCCGATGAGTTTAGGCTGGAAATTTCAGGTTAGTGATGGGTTGTTTTATCCGCAATACTATTGCCAAAATAAGAGCCTTGATAATTTTTGGCAAAAACGGCAAAAATAATCATATATAAGCGTTTCGATGAAAAGGTAGTTTAGAATCTAAAACCCTTATCCTACCGTCAATACATTTAAAAAATCCTTGTCGGAAACCTTTAAGGAATTTTTAGGGGTGATTGTTTTTGCCAAGCAAGAGCGAGGAACGGGAGTTCATGGTTAAAGCATTATCATCTCACCCTCGTAATTTGACTAAGGTATTGATCCGGTCAAACAGTAGAATTAACGACGTTTGGGAACAGTAATTGCCTGTACAGCCCGTTGTTGAACTTCCTCACCCCGACGGTCATATCTAGAAGTGAGTTCAGGTGAAGCATGACCGGCTAATTTTTGGACAGTAACAATATCAGTGGAATCTAACAACTCAGAAATAAAAGTCCTGCGAAAATCATGGGCAGAAAAGTTTGTTACCCCAGCTTCTACACCCCGTTTTTCTAAAATGAATAATACCGCTTGAGGTGTCAGTTGTCGTAAAGTCACCGCCCCGGATTTATTAATGTGACAGATTAAAGCCCCTGGTTCTCTTCCTCTAATTTCTAACCAATCTTCGATAATTGGCAACACCCCATCTGGTAAATAAACAGTTCTATCTTTGCCACCCTTACCACTGCGGACTTTAACACTGCCAGAATGGAAGTCACTCAACATTAAATTTACCGATTCCCCCCGGCGCAATCCTGCACCCCGCAAAATTGCTATCAACGCCGCATCTCTATAACCAATGGGAGTAGGGTCATCAAAACAAGTTTGCATCAGGGCATTAATTTCAGCTTCAGATAAAAAACGCCCCTTGAGTTCCTTAGACAGCTTAATATTAGCGATGTCTACAGCCCTAGCAAAATCTCTAGCATCCATTAATTCAAGTCGTAATGCTTCTTTCAAGACTCTCCTTAATGCACTCAGCATTTTATTAGCTGTGGCTGGTGCATATCTTTCCATCAGTATACACCGTAATAAAGCTGTATGTTTATAACGCAGTTCAGCCCAATTTAATGTGAGCGCATCACATTCATTGCTGGTGAGGATACGAGCGATAGCATCCAATGCCTGTTTCATAGCCGAACGAGAACCGGCGGACAAATTGGAGAGATAGACAGCAGCAGGGTGTTGAGTTAAGGGTGTGGGTGCAGTCAAAGCTAGGGAATTAACAGCACCTATTTCACCAATTTCTGGGGATTCATTCATTTACTTATCCGAATAAAACTTCTTACTACCTATATTCTCACAACTAATTTAACAATTTTGTCAGGTTTTTCCTAGCCTACAGGTTTCTTCTTGTGAAAATGTGCCAGTGTTTTCCAAATTTTCTTTTCCTCTAAGAAAATTTAGTAGTGGTTTTCCCATAAATTAACCGAGTCTAGCGTTGCTGTTATCAGGGGCAAAATAGGCTGAAAGTATTACCAATAAAGGTTTTCAGTTACCACCCTGCCAAACCGGGAGAATCGTACGAATCGGCTGAAACCTAGACACAGCAATAGTTTCCAGACCATGTTGCAGGTTTTTACAAGGATCTCGGTTTACTACCTAATAGCTAGTAATCATACTTATGAGCGATAATATGAATGATTAAAACCAGTATTTAGGAGGTTACGATGTTTATCTTCAATAGAAAAATTATTGCTAATACCGCGACAGCATCTTTGATAGCAATGATTGGCGTTCTTTTAACTAATGCAGCAGCCAAAGCTCAAGAAACAACTAAGATAGAGTGCGTTAAAGAATATATTAAAATAGGTGTGTCACCTGATGCTGCACTAGGAGAGTGTAACAAAAACAACTTAGGCGATTGTGTGAAAAAATTAACTGCTTCAAAAGTGGTTATTACGGGAGTATCAGAATCTCAAGGACGTTACTTAGTTGATATTGGTGATCAGGAATCAAGATGGTTAGAAGGTAAAAAATGGCAAGAAAAAGGATGTCTTGCCAATACACAAGGGCAATATAAAAGACAAAGTGATAATATTAAAACCTTTTGGGGTACTCAACGCTCCTATGAATGGTTCAGACAAGGTTTTTGCTCAACACCAACGATTCAGCTAGAGCAAAATTACACAATTGGTGAAGCGAAAACACTTTGTGAATTAGGTATTAAACCAAAAGACTGATATCTAATTGCTTACTCCAGTTCCTACCAGTGGACTTGGTAAAACTGGTTTTATTCACATAAATTTCCCTCAAGAAAATTTAACGATTCTCAAACCCCGACAGTTAAACCGCGACAATGATATAATAGATGTCGTGGTTTAAATCCGACCAGGGCATCATGAACAAAAAAGAAGCCGCAGCATATTTGGGCTGTAGCGAAAGAGCCATAGAAAGATACGTACAAAGCGGTAAAATATCTTGTAGCTATGAAAAAGGTAAAACCCGCACTGTAGCAGTATTTACGCAATCAGAACTAGATAAAATTAAATATCAATCGGAGTCCGTAACACCAGCTTATGAAACAATACCAGAACCACGACAAACCGCGACATTAGACGAGAATGAGCTGACAATATACCATGATGAACCTGTCGGGGTTGTCGAGGTTGGCGATATTTCCAAACTATCGGCAATGGTGGAATTGCTTCTAGTTGGCCAACAACTAAAGGCCAGCGACAAACTGGTACTAACTGTTGATGAGTGCCATCAACTAACGGGATTCCCAAGGGAAATGCTTAAAGAAGCGATCGCTAATGGTCAATTACCAGCTAAGAAAATTGGTAGATCATGGCGGGTAAAAAGAAGCTGCTTAGATGCTTATATAGATGACGTATTATGATCCTATATCAATGATGTTAGTTATACCCCGACAAACCACGACAATAGCAAAGTAAAAGCTGGCGATATTCGATGACTACAGCAGACGAAGCCATCATCAAGCTGTCGGGGTTGTCGTAATTATTGTGAGAGAATCAATAAATTAGTGAAAAGTTAAGGAAATATTATGGATAGGATGTTAAAAGTTTGTAGTCAATGTCAGCATGAACACTACTTTGAGGACTTTTGCCCTAGCAATTGTGACAACTGCAATTCTCCGTTAGTTGGTAATGCTTACCCAGTTAAATTATTAGATCAAGTTACTCAAGCAATAGAGATTATTAGCAATCGGCTTGATTATAATTTTGATGAAGCATTAAATTATCTTTTTAAAGTATTGGCAGCACCTCAAGTTAGTGAAAACTTATTAAACGATCCAAGTATTTGGGAAATCTTGCAACCTCCAAAATAGTACACTAATTATAATTTTCATTGATTCTAATTGATGTATAAAAATTTCCCGTACAATCAATGGCGGCGTGTACAGCGTCGCTTTTTTTATATAATTTTATTGTACAATCACTGATACACAAATTAACACTTGTATAGTAAAATAGTACAAATTATTCTTTACAAAACTATGACTAGTACACCTTTAGAGCCAAGTTTGAAGGATAAAGTCTTTGAAATTTGTGAAAACTTACATAGTAAAAATAAAAAAATAAACAGAGATATTGTACGAGAGCAATTAGGCGGCGGAAGTTTTACAGATATTAGTCCTCTGGTTGCGGAATGGAAAGAGCTTAAAAAATTGGAATCCGTACAATCTGATAGCCTAGGTGGCGTAGTCATCGAGAATGAAAGTACAGAAATAAGTCCCAAAATTTGTACAGAACCAAGTACAAAATCTGATGGCTTAGATGATGCAAACAATCTTGTGTTGAGTCAAGAATCAGAAATTACCGATGCAGCACAAGAGTTAAACGCTACATCATTAAATCCGGCTTTTATCCCTGATAGTGATATCAATAGTATGGTTCGGGCTGGCGCTGAAAAAGCCGCAGGAACGTTAATTGCTCAGGAAGCGATAGCGAAGCGCTCCGTAGGAATCGCCACTCATTTTTACCAAAATCCAGATCAACTGCCATCAGATTTAAAAGCGCAATTGGAGGGTGCGAGGGGAAATTTTACGCAATCACGCAGCAATACCAACAAAGCCGCGTACAATCCCCAGAACCTGATCAATTTAGCAATGCAGAAAATCCAGGAAACCCAAAGAAAAGACGGACTAGAACTAATTGGTTGAAATTAGTTGTCAGTGGCTTTTTGCTGACCGTGAGTTCATTCAATCCCCTGTCAATTATCTTGGCTGTAATTTCTGTATTTCCACAGCTTTCTAAACCATCCCCTAATGAGGGAGTGGGGGGAGTTGGGGGAGTTGGGGGAGTTGAGGGAGTTGGGGGAGTTGGGGGAGTTGGGGAGGAATGTTTTGAGGTTGAGGAATTTCAAATTTATAGACAAGCGGAATTAAACCGCACTACAGCGTCATTACTCGCTAATGGGGCAATTTTGATTGTCGGTGAAGAGGGGAGTGGTAAGTCTGTACTGGGTAATGCCGTTGTTGAAAGATTAACTGACGATGGGTTTTTGGTGGCCTTCGTTGAACCAACTACTCCCAAACAAATGCTTTTAGAGATTACCCAGCAGTTTGAACTTCCCACAGAAGATATAGAGGGAAAAAATCTGACTATGGATAAACTCAAAAGAGCGATCGCTGAATTCTTAGGGGAAAACACAGCATTTATCGTCCTCGATGATGCTCAAAGTTGCGACATGAAATTTAGAATATGGCTCAAACAGTTACGCCGTAAGGGTGTACCGATGCTTGTACTTGCTACAGACCCACCCCGTTCTGATATTTTTATTAATATTCCGAGAATTGAACTGAAACCCTTACCAGAGAAGGCAATCAGACAAATCATGAAAGCAGCAGCGCAAGAAAGAGCGATCGCCCTAACGTCTGCCGATTTATCAAAACTTCAGGAACGCGCCGGGGGAAATCCCATGTTAGCTATTCGTGCTATCGAGGAGGAATATTTAGGTTTAGATATTGAAGGGGCTGATCACAGAAGGTACTTTGACATCACCCCATTAATTTTAGTAGTGGGGGTAATCTTTGTAATTATGCGCTTTATTGGACTTGGTACTAATGACCAAGCACTATATATATTTGGTGGTATTGCAGCAGCGATATTCTTGGGACTCTCCCGACTGCTTTACAGTTTGCCTCAAGAGGAAAGGAGAATTAGATAATGTTGGGAATATCTCATCTATTAATTAGTGGGACTGCATCCAGTTTATTACTCCAAACTGCAGACCCGGTTTTGATTGCTGTGGGGGCAATTGGTGGTTTATTACCAGATGTTGATGTTTCTACTTCACCAGCAGGTAAGGTTTTTCCTTGGATAAGTGGCTATTTTCAAGAGACAATGCCCCATAGAAGCATGACTCATTCTATCGTTGCGTCGGCTGTTGTGGCGATCGCCTCCTACGGAACAGCAATATTTATTCCCCAATTTATTCCTATAGCATCAGCCCTGACAATTGGTTATACCTTTGGCTGGTTTGCAGATTGCTTTACTCGCGGTGGTGTAGAAATGTTCTGGCCTTCACCTGTTAGGTGTGTTTGTCCTGGGAATAGAAATCTAAGGTTAAAGACTGGGAGTAATGCTGAATATTTTATACTTTGTATTTTGATTGCGATCGCTCTATCAGCATTTAGCATCAATAGTAAGGGGGGAATTTTAACCCAGTTTAATCGTTTAATTGCTTCTACATCAGGGGTACAGGGTGTTTATAATAGTTCGGGAAGTACCCATAAAATTATTGCCAATATTAAGGGAGTGAGAGCCGGTGATAGGTCAAAAGTTGATGGCCAATTTCAGATTATTCAACCTAACGGGACTGGATTTATAGTTCTCGAACCTAAGACAAATAAACTATATAAAGCCGCAACTGAACCTGATAGTCAGATTGTGATTGAACAAATTACAGCAGATGTTTCTACACCTGCTATTACTACTATTGAATCGGTATTTGTGGAAGATCAGGTTATTGGGGAGGCGATAAGTAAATTTAACAGAACCAATACAAATGTATTTATTAGTGGTGATTTGTCAGTGGAAGATTTTGACACCTCAGTTTTACCTCGTGACCCTTATCAATTTAAGTTTATTGACGCATCACCTAGTAATATTAAACTGGAAGCTGCGCCATTGAAAACTGTGATCAAATTCTTAGGGGATGAATTTGCAACAGGTTCACTACAAATAAGATCAATTGTTAGTAGTCAATAATTATGAATGAATAACAGATGTAACCATCGGGTGACAAAAAATGCCAAAAATTGTGATTCATGAGTATCAAAGAACAGCACAGTATTTTCAAGAAGATTTAGGTAATGATATTCAACTGGACATGATGTTGATTCCTGGTGGCACTTTTATCATGGGTTCACCAAAAGAAGAGGAAGATAGCACGGATAGTGAACGTCCACAACATGAAGTTACAATAGAACCCTTTTGGTTGGGTCAATATCAAGTCACCCAAGCACAGTGGAAATTTGTAGCCAAACTCCCCCAAGTCAACAAAGAACTAAACCCAGATCCATCTAGATTTAAAGGTAATGGCTCGACTTCGCTCACCAACAATCGCCCTGTGGAACAAGTATCTTGGTATGATGCGGTGGAGTTTTGCGATCGCCTCTCAAATCATACTAAAAGACAATATCGTTTACCCAGTGAAGCCGAATGGGAATATGCCTGTCGAGCGGGGACAAAAACACCGTTTCACTTTGGAGAGACGATAACAACGGATTTGGCTAACTATAATGGTAACTATACTTATGGTCAAGGACCTAAAGGAGTTTATAGAGAAGAAACAACAAAAGTAGGGAGCTTTGAAGTAGCCAATAACTTCGGATTATACGATATGCACGGCAATGTATGGGAGTGGTGTTTAGATGACTGGCATGATAATTATACAGATGCACCAGCAGATGGCAGCGCATGGTTTAGTAGTGATGATAAACTAAGTGACAAAACAGGACGCGCTGTACTGCGGGGCGGGTCTTGGATCAACTTTCCTCATTACTGCCGTTCCGCGTATCGCGACGACTACCTCCGCGACGACCACAACTACACTTTTGGTTTTCGTGTTGTCTGCGTTGTTGGGAGAACTTTCCGGTAGCCCTTTATACTTTTCCTCTTTTGCCCTTTGCACTTGTTCTTTTTTACTTTTTTGTCGCCTTATGGCGACTCGAATTTTTTAGATAAAAATACTAAGATTTGTTAAAGAATGAAAGAATTATCGGTTATTCAAAAGACTTATGATTGTATTAAATGGTATGTGCCAATTATTGAGCGATTACCAAAAATTCATAAGTTTACATTAGGAGACAGAATCATCAATCAACTGTATGATTTATTAGAGGGTTTAATTCAAGCCAAATATGCCAAAAATAAACTGACTCAATTAGAATCTCTCAATACTAAACTAGATATTTTGCGATATCAAACACGAATGATGCTAGACTTCAATAAGATGTCAGTGGAACGATACGAATACGCTATCAAGTTAATCGCCGAAATTGGTACAGAATTAGGTGGATGGATTAAAAAACAAAGAACTAGGGAAAATTAAGTTAATTCTCTAGATTCGAGAATATTAATTTTGTAGGTATGGAATATTGGGTTTATTAAATAACAAATTTTATGAAGCGTTACGGCAATCTTTATCCCCAAATTATTAATTTTGAAAACATACTTTTAGCATCACGTCAAGCGCAAAAAGGGAAACGATTTCGAGACAATGTTTTAGATTTTAATTATCATTTAGAAACTGAACTAATTAGATTACAGAAACAGTTAACTGATAAAACTTATCAGCCAGGAGATTACCGCACCTTTCACTTGATAAATCCCAAAAGCCGCCTAATTTCAGCCGCACCCTATCGTGATAGAGTTGTTCATCATGCTCTTTGTAATGTCATAGTACCAATTTTCGAGAGAATTTTTATAGCTGATTCTTATGCTAACAGACTTGGTTTTGGTACACATCGAGCTTTGAGAAAATTTACTAGCTTTGCTCGCAATAGCAATTATGTCCTGCAATGTGATATTAAAAAATATTTTCCCAGTATAGACCATATAATCTTAAAAGAATTAATCCGCCGGAAAATTAAATGCTCCGATACCCTGTGGCTAATTGATACTATTATTAACAACAGTAACGAACAAGAAACCGTAATTGATTATTTCCCTGGAGATGATTTACTTACTCCTGTAACCCGCAGAAAAGGTTTACCAATTGGAAATTTAACTAGTCAGTTTTTTGCCAATATTTATTTAAATAGCCTTGACCATTTTATTAAAGACAAGCTAAAAATATGCAAATATGTCCGCTATGTTGATGACTTTGCTTTATTTAGTGATGAGAGAGAGTTATTAGCAGATGCCAGATTAGCTATAGAAGAATATTTAGCTAAATTAAGGCTGAAAATTCACCCAATTAAAAGTCAACTATTTGCTACAAAAATTGGTGCAAGTTTTTTAGGGTTCAGAATATTTGCAGAGACAATTCGGGTACGAAATAGCAATTTGCATCAAGCTAGGCGTAGACTCAAGCGATCTGCTTGCAGCAGCGCTTCGCTATCGCAAACAGATTATCTTCAAGGTAAGATAGAATTAGAAAAGGTCAATCAATCTCTACAAAGTTGGTTTGCTCATTTGGAACATGGTGATACTTGGCAACTGCGCCAACAGATATTTACTTCACTTACTTGGTTGAGGGAGTAGAGAAGGGGTAGGCGAACCCGACTGCGGGGCGGGTCTTGGATCAACAATCCTCAAAACTGCCGTTCCGCGTATCGCAACAACAACAACCGCGACAACCACAACAACAATATTGGTTTTCGTGTTGTCTGCGTTGTTGGGAGAACTCTTTACCGCGAGAGTTGGCAGGTGGGAATCTGTCGAGAGTGCAACCGAAGAGTTCAGCCTACACCTGTGATGTCGGTAACGATATCCAAAAATAAAACTGGGTTGGGTAGCTTGGTAGGTGAAAACCGAAGACTTGCCCAGCCCTCCCAATACGATTTTAGATTTTGGATTTTGGATTTTGGATTGGGAATTACCTGTTGTATAACAACAACTAAAATTAATAGTACAAATAAACTATTCCATCCGATGAACTCGTTTGCACTCTCATAGACCAATTTTGCAAAAAAAAATTTTAACGCTACGCTAAAAAAAGCAAAAAAGAACAAGTGCAAAGGGCAAAAGAGGAAAAGTATAAAGGGCTACCGGAAAGTTCTCCCAACAACGCAGACAACACGAAAACCAATAGCGTCGTTGCGGTTGTCGCGGAAGTTGCTGTCGCGAGACGCGGAACGGCAGATGAGAGGATCGTCGAACCAAGACCCGCCCCGCAGTACAGCGCGTCCTGATTTGTCACTTAGCTTATCATCACTACTAAACCATGCACTGCCATCTGTGGGCGCATCTTTATAATTATCATGCCAGTCATCCAAACACCATTCATATACGTTACCGTGCATATCGTATAGTCCAAAATTATTGGCTACTCCAAAACTCCCTACTTCTGTTGTTTCTCCTCTATTAACTCCTTCAACTCCATCGCCATACGTGGATTCACCATTATAGTTAGCCAAATCGGTTGTAATCGTCTCTCCAAAGTGGAATGGTGTTTTAGTTCCTGCTCGACAGGCATATTCCCATTCAGCTTCACTGGGGAGGCGGTAGGTTCTACCTGTATATTGTGAAAGGCGATCGCAAAACTCAACTGCATCTTTCCAAGAAACTTGCTCAACGGGACGATTGTTGGTGAGCGAAGTCGAACCATCACCTTTAAAGTTAGATGGTTCTGGGTCTAGTTCTTTGTTCACTTGGGGTAACTGAGCAACAAATCGCCATTGTGCTTGGGTGACTTGATATTTACCCATAAAGAAGGGTTGGACTGTGACAGAATGTTGGGGACTTTCATCTTCTTGGTGTTCCAATTCTTCTGGTGGAGAACCCATGATAAAAGTGTCACCGGGAATTAACATCATTTCTAGTTGAGTGTCGTTAGCTAAGTCTTGAATAAAACCTGTGGCTTGTTGAGAATAACGGTCAATAGTTAGATGGGAACTAGCAGACCATTTATTAATGAGAGATTTAACATTTGATTTGGTGACTTTCTCACCAATTATTTCTGTTAAGACTTTCCACAATGGTTTAGCAATACTATTGCTAAGTTGCTGCTCTGATTCTGGGTAATTTGCTGATTCTTTAATTTGCTCATGAATTTGTTTATAGGTTAAATTTTTTAATGCACCGTTTAATACTTGCTGTTCAAGATATCCTAAGTGCTTTCCTGTGTGCTTAAATACTGCTTCGTAAATAAGTTCTAGAATATTATTACTGTTATTTGCTGATGTAGGAGATTGATTAATTTCCTCACTGTCTTCTAAGATATTATCACTATTATTTATTAATGTGGTAGATTGATTAATTTCTATAAAGGCTACTTGAAAATAAAAGGTTTGTGGGTTGATAGAATCATCTATCAGAATGATGGTTTTAACTTTAAATTTACATTGCTGTAATGGAGGAGGATAAACAGCTTCTTTTGCGTAAATAGTACCAACCTTTTCTTTAGTAACAGATACATCTTCTGTACTAATAGATATATCCCGCAAACGCAACATTTTCAGGGGTACACCCCAAGCACTGACTAAAGTTACTCTAATCTCACCTTTCATTTCCTTATCTGCGGCAGTTAATAAAAACTTTACAGCACCATAAGTTCCACCAAAACGATGTAGAACAACTGCCGGTTCACCTATAGGTTTATTCTTAAATAATGGAGTAGTATCTACTCTAAAATAAATGGGATATTCCTCTTCTTCATAATTCCACTCCTCACAATTACCTGTTTGTATTAAATCAATTGTCATTAAATAGGTTTTACCTACTTCTGCTTGCTGAGGATAGCTAATTGTGGGTTGAATTGATATGGGTAATTGTTGAGTATCAGTCATTTAATTTTCCTCATGGGGGATAATGTTAAGTGTGGTCATAGGGTTGCCATAATAGATATACATAAAGGTAAAAATCAGTGATAATTTATTATCATCATTTTTTTCAGATTGATTTTTTTCAGATTGATATTTTTGAATTGCTTTTAGTCTAAGATTTTTTAAAATTGTAGCTACAGAAAGATGGGGATTTTCTTTATATTCTTCAAAAAAATTGCGGGAAACTATAGCTGCATATTTATCTGCAACTTTACATAGTGTTCCTATTACTCCTGCTGCTCCTTTTTTTAAGAAAAAGGTTGAAAATCCCATAGGATAATATTTCCCAGTTTCAGAATTATGATCAACAATATATAAAGAATCATCTTGCTGTAACCTTCCAGAATGGCAAGTATTCATAAACACAAGACTAGGATTTTTTGTCAAAAAATCAAAATCATACTCATATAGTTCTATTAATGATATTTGTTTTTTAATATCTTCTTCTCCTAACTTATTTTTTGATAAATCATCTCCAAAAAAACCATGACTCGCAATGAAAATTAAACTAATATCTGATTTGCAAGTATCTAGAAAATTGAAAAGGCTGTAAATATCGTTCTGAAAAATAGGCTTGATTTTTTCAATATGTTTCTGTTCTTCTTTAACACTAGGTAAATCCTTAGTATTTAGATAAGCTACCATGTTTCCATAACAATTATTTTCTTCAATTTTTAAATTAATTAAACTATTAACATCATCTAAATCATCGGGATTCGTCATATCTTGCCATCGTACTGTGACTATTGAAGCACCTAAATAATTATTTTTTGTTAATTCTAACATTTCCCAAGGAATTTCAAAGCTTGTTCGGTCATTAATAATTAGATAAGATATTTGAGATTCAGACTCATTTTTTAGTTTTTCTTGTAATTTTATTAGCCAACTTCTAAGTTTTTTAATTTGATGATTTTCCTGAGATAAACATCGCATTGTTGCAATAATTTGATAGGGGTTTTTATCGTTAATCATTTTGTCAAAGGATACTTGAGGTGCTTGAATTTCTTGAGTATCGAGTTGTTGATCTATATTAAGAAATCCATTACGACAGCGAATAATTATTTTTTCTCCATCTAGACATTCTACTTCTAAAGTAACAATTTTGTTTTGAAGCTTTTGGTTTATTTGAATATTCAAATTAGTTTGAAAATATTTATTATTTTCCTTGCTTAATCTCTCTATTTCATCAATTTCTGAATTATTATTATTTTCTAATAATTTATCTGCTAATTCTGCTTGATATTGCAGTTGATAATTAACAGAACTTAGTTTATTTTTTAGTTGTTGAATTGGATTTATTCCCATTCTACCACCTCCCAAGTTTCCAAGGGTGGAATAGCAACAACTTTTGCCCTTAATTCTTTTGCTAATGATAATGGTAAATCAGGATATTGCTTTGATTGGGGATTGAGAAATACCACTTCTACATTGTCTAAATTGCCAATTTTTTGAGCAATTTCTAAAGCATCTTCAAATCCTTTTCGTCCCACAGGTGGTTTGATTTCTCCTAAATGACTTGCTTCTAAAGGAACATTTCCTCGTCCATCACTAATCACAACTAAAACCGCTTTTTGGATGGTATTTCTGCCATGTTGTAGAGCATGACGAAGAGTTTGTAGGGTTAAATCAAAGCCATGTGCTAAGGGTGTTGCTTTACCTTTTTTAGTTTTTTCTAAATCAAGAGCGATATTAATAGAAGGAACAAGAACATTTTGAGCAGATATTTTTTTAGCTCGTAATTCCTCAAAATTAATGCTAAGTTTTAATTCTTCCTCTTTTAATATTGTTGAATCAGTAGCAATACCCACTTGCATGATACCAATACTTGCTCTTTGTGTATAAGCCCAACTGATATAGGGAAATAATTGTTCTTCCCATTGGCAAGATTCTAAACAAGTATAATCTAGTAGCACCATTAACATCTGTTCAGCAACAGGCGCACGACGATGACGATATATATCTGTAGGTGATATTTTTAGTTTTCGATGACTATTAAGATGATTATTTTGACGAATATTCTGAAATTTAGCTGCTTCTAATAATGTTCTGACAATGGCTAAATCTTGTACCGTGCTACTTTTTTCCACTCCAATAATTGTGCCACGAGCGATCGCTTTTGATTTAAACCGACGAGTAGGAAATTTTAGAGAAGCCATTTCTCTTTCCAAAGGTGCAATATCCTCTATATAAGGATTCTCTAAAGGCTCAATATTTGGTAAAGATATATCTGGAAAAGATTGAGGTTTATCTCCTTGATAAATAGTTAATTCATTCTCTTTTTTTGGATCATTATCACCTAAGTTTGGTTTTAATTTATCCTTTAATTCTAAACTGGGTTCAGGCTTGAGTTCATTTTCAAGTGAGTCAATTCCTGGTATCGGTATGATATTTATATTTTGGTTATTGGGATTATTTATCTCTTGCTCTAATTTTAACCCAATCATTTTCGCTACTCTATCCACATGAGCAACTGTTACTTGCTTTTCTGCCTCTAATTGAGCCAAAGTGCTAGAAACCCGAGCTAAAGCCAGTTCTCGACGATGATACACTGTTGAGGTAGAAGTATAGTCTAAAATCTTCTCTAAAGCCTTTAGTGTCATCTTTGGTTGTGAAATGCTAACCTGTTTTAACCATTGTTGCAATTCCGGTTCAATTTCCCTTTCCTGAAACAATAACTTTTGTTCTAATCTTTCATCATTTAATAATTGTTTAATTTGACTTACCCTATCTGTATTGTTATTAATTTTTCCATTAAGACGGATTGCAAACCTATCTAATAAATGAGGAGAAATCTTACCTATTTCTTCTGGCTGACTTGAACAACCCACTAACCAGCAAAGATTGGGTTGCCAATATAGATTTTGTCCATGACGCTCTAAATGTACAACATCTGCTCCCATGAGTACAACACAAGCTCTCATTGCTGCTAAACTTAACTTTGTTAAATCAGGGATAATTACTAATCGAATTTCCTGATCATTTTCTGTCTTACCCAGTAACCCAGATTGCCATTTAAAAGCTTGGTTTTCTAATTCACCCCATAACCCTATTTGTCCCCACAAATCATCCTCTGATTCAAATGTTCCCAATTTAATTGGTACAATTCCACATTCTGTAACTGCTTTGAGTAAAGAAATTAAAACCCCTGTAATCTGCTGTAAATCCACAGGAGAAATATCAAACAGCAAAATACTCCGCAATCCTCGATTAAGTGCCACACAGCAAAGTGATTTCATTAAAAGATTTGGAATTTCAACTTTTAAAGATGGGTTTAAGTTCATTTTGCATCGGTGTTAAGTTTCAGAATTTCCTTAACTTTGTTATCATCATCCTGAGTCCAAGGAAGTTGACTACTTTGGAGAAATTCAGGACGACGATGTTGCAACACTAATTGAGTGACAGCTTGAATATGTTCGGCAGTTACTTGTTTATCAATATTTTTGGCATTCTTTTTAGCACTATTTTTGTTAGCATCCTGTTTAGCCTTTTCCAAGGCAGCATAGGCACAAGAGGTTAGGGCAATGATATAATCTCCCCGATTTCCTTCTGCTTTAAAGGCTTCTGTCAACTTTACACAATATTCAATCATATCATTCGATATTTCTATACTACGAAATTTGTTTTTTGCTTGGTCCAAAATTTCTTTATATTGCTTATTTTTTTGATCAGCGTTGTTAATATATTCAGAAGAATCATTTTCAGATTGATCAAATAGTGCTTTATCCCAATTCATCACAGTTTGTAAAATCTCAATCCGTTCTTTTTTCCCCGTTTGGGCTGTTACATCTACCATCAACCCAAACCTATCTAATAATTGAGGACGCAAGCCACCCTCTTCAGGATTCATAGTACTAACTAAAGTAAAGGATACTGCCTTTTCTATCGGTTTACCATCTCGCTGTACTACTAAAACTCCGGTAGAAGTAACATCCAGAATAATATTTACAATATGATCATCAAGAAGATTCACTTCGTCAATATAAAGTAATTTATCCTTTGCTTCTTCAAGTAACCCATGTTGCCATTCGGCCTCACTCTTCATCAATTTATCAATTTTCCAACCACCCAATATACGATCTTCTGTAGCATTAATAGGTAAGGTGGCAGGAAGTTTCTGTTCCATCATCAGCGAAAATGCTCTGACAGCAGTGGACTTACCTGTTCCTCGTTGTCCACTTAGTAATACCCCTCCAATACGAGGGGCAATATAAGCTAATTCTAATGCTAGTTTTAATTTTTCCTGACCGACAAGCAAGGAGTAGGGTAGTATTTTTATTTTTGGTTTTTCTTGTTCTTGTTCTGAAATTTCATTCATTGTACTGGGGGAGTTAAATTTAATTGAGGTTGTGAAGATGAATCCTCTTTTAATTTCCATTTCATAGTTACTTCCATTTGTACCTCTGCACCTGCTTTTGCCAACATGGGTACACCTGCTTCAGAATCTAGCTTAATGCCTAGTTTCATTTCAAATTCATTGGGTTTAATATTCTCACCCATTTCATTGACACTTTCTATAACTTTAGCTGCACAATTACGGGTTAATTTTAAACCCTCCCCAAATAAGTCACTTGTTGCCGTAAGAATTTTTTTTCCTGAATCATCTCTAAATAACATATCTTCATCTTGAGGTTGAAACTTATCATCAACTTGGATGTAAATTTCAATTTCCTGATCCCCAATTGTGCTACTGCTTTTTACAATCTTCATAGATTAGATACTCTTAAAGTAATTTGTAGTTTAGATTCTAATTCCGTAAGTCTTTTTTCTAACTCACCCACTCTCTGATTCAAGGGTACATTGTCAGCACAGCCAAGATACTGAGCGATAGCGAAGCGCTCCGTAGGAATCGCACTCACAACTACATCAGGTTTCGACGTACCAGTTAGCTCAACATAGTTGTTGAGTTCTTGCAGTAGAGATGGAGATAATCTGATGGCGATTTGCGGTTTGCTCATAGCTTAAATTCCGTAACTATACGGCATACTACCAACTGTACAACAAAGTATTGCTAGTTGTAAACAATTCTTAACTCAAGTAGCGTAGGCGATACAGGTCGCCTTAGTAGTGTGTCAACCAGGGAACTCTTAACTGGGAATAAGGAACAGAGTTGAAAGTCTTTTGGTGTATGGTTTCTTAGGTAAATTCTGTATCTCATTCAAGTGCATACCGCTATATAATTATAATTATTTAACTTTTAAATCTATTCACAAGCTTTAAAACCAATTAATCATGAAACCACTACCACAGGCTACACTTAAACCACAGAATAAAGTAATTGAGAAAGAGCGATCGCACTCTGGCATATTCTTAGGGGAAAAATGCTACTGGAATCCTGCTAACTTACGAAATGGTCATGCAGTGGTTTTAGGGACTTCTGGAAGTGGTAAGACTCAAACCTTAAAATCAATGGCTTATGAATTACCGTCACTGTTCCCAGAAATTAAAATTGTTTTAATAGACTTGCATGGGGATTTGGGATTACCTAATGAAGTTTGTTATAGATTAGATGCAGAATCACCACACGGTTTAAATCCACTGGTTTTAGATTTAGATCCTAGAGGTGGTGGACCGGATCTTCAGTCAATCGGAATTTCATCAATTCTTAGAAAATCCTTAAAAATGGGCGACAACCAACAGGGATTATTGTTGAACTGCTTTATAAGTTGCTATGAAAACAGGGGAATATTTCAGAAAAAACAATCAACATGGACTAATCAACCGCCCACATTTGCTGATTTAGAAGCTGAATTAGAAAACCGTGTAGAAGATGGTTGTAAAGATTCAGAAAAATTATTATTGAAAATGGCTGCTACATTTAAATATGGCATATTTAGCAAGCCGCAGCCGTCGTTAAACTTTCCGTTAATTAGATTTGACTTATCAGCATTAGCTAAAGTACCTGGATTATCAGCGATCGCCGCAGAAACTCTTTTAAAACAATTATTGGATTCTCATAAATTACAAGGTGAAATTAAAGATAAAACACCCCGTTGTTACGTCATCTTGGATGAATGCAAAGAAGTTAAATCATCAGATACACTTGCCAGAATATCAGCAGAAGCTCGTAAATTTGGATTATGTGCAGTTGTCGCTAGTCAACGTGATGCCCACATTTCAGGAGAAGTTTTGGCTAATTCTTCACTGAAGCTGGTTCTTGCTGTGGATGAAACTGAAATTAGTAGTGTTAAAAAGAGATTTAGATTTTCTGAAACTATGATTGCTTCTTTGCAACCCTTAGAGGCATTAGTCAGGATGGATGGAGATGGTATGAAAACTAAAATTATTCCCTACTATGAAAAAGTTAAATAGTAATCAACTATTAATAAATATGGGAATTGGTTTAGCGATAGCGAAGCGCTCCGTAGGAATCGCAAAGCGCTCCATAAAAATCGCTACAATTAGTTTTTAGCCCTCTAAATAATCCCTTAATAATTTTTTCTTGGTTTGAGCTAAATCTTCCTTCTCTGCTTCTGTCAATTCGAGTCTAAATTTTTCCACTTCCAATTGTTGCTTCAATTTTTGTTCTGCACTTAAATTGATTGGTAATTTTTTGATGCCATCATCACCGGGAATAAATCGTCGCTCAGTGTACATGAATCTAAAATACTTTTTATCCTGTGGTGGTAATGAATCCCAAACTTTTGAATCCCAACCCGGTGGCATAAACTCAAGTTGCAACTGCTGAGAGTTTTGCAGTTGATTTTCTTCAAGCTGCTGTATTCGCATTTCTAATTCAGGATTTTCCTTAGCACCATAACTACCTGTCTTGCGAATTGATGGTAAAACTTCCTCAAAAACCCAATCTTGAAATTTCTCAGCAGATGGAAGATTGGATCTCATAACCAGTTGATATAATCCTGGTTCATTGATAAAAACTGGTTTTTTACCTGGTCTTCCTAAATCTAAAGCAGTAAACCTGGCAAAGATATTAAACCAATTTTGTGTCTATTAACAAGAGAATATCATTTATTACCTCACCTATATTAAAACCATTTTGATGAGGATTAAATCTAATAAAGGAACACCCTAACGCTTTAGTTATAGCATCTTGCCTAGACTGCTCTGCTATGCTATCTCTATCCCTATGTCCATATTCATCACACTCAACAGCTATTAGGTATTTGGGAAAATACAAATCAATTCTGTAGCCATTTATAAAAAACTGATAGACAGGACTAAATTTACGTAGGGCTGATGATATAATACCTATATAATTTTGCTCACTTCTAAGTGTCTTTATTTTAATATCTAACAACGCTGCAAATTCCCTGGCTTTAGGTAATATGGAGTTTAAAACAAGCATTTCTATTCCCTCTTGAGATATGAACAAGGGTTTCTTTCCAGGTCTACACATATCTAATTCACGAATATATTTAGCTGAAACACTATCCTGAACTGCTTTTGATGGATTTGTGTATCCCAAAGCCTTGGCAACTTGAGAAGCATTAAACCAAGGAGCGTTGTCAATAATGACTATCTCAAGTGCCTTAGTTCCAAACTTGAAAAGTGATATATTAATCATGTTCACTCTGCTTTAGTGGACTGACCAGTGAAACAGCCAAAGGAGAATTTACGACATTCTCCTTTGGTGCTGGTACTACAATTTTACGACATTTTAATATGAATAATAATATAAATAACCTATTTTTATATAGCGATAGCGAAGCGCTCCAAAGGAATCGCAAAACCCTCTATAGCGTAAGAATCGCTCTTTAATTATAGTGAGAAATAAAATGTTATATTATTGATGATTCACGGTGTTTTAGTTTTGGTGAATTGTATGAAAAATAATAATTTGGCAATAAATATCTTTTTTGCAATTGCGATCGCTTCACTACTTATTCTAGTGGGAAAACTCAAGCCACAGGATAACCCGGCTATTGCAGAAACCGCACCCAAAGTAGAAACTGTGACAGAAGAGGAAGAATTACCAGATAATTCACTACAGAAAGACCGTCCCTTGAGAATGAGTATTTCTGTAGATAACCCGTCATTTTTGAAAGTGCGGTTAAATGATGAGATTAAAATCGGGGATGTCATATCTGACAACTCCATAGAAAGACAACGATTAGACCGCCAGAAAAAATCAATTAAATTACAGATAGAGAATTTAAACTCCAAAACGCTGATAGTCCCTACACCACCACCACCTACCCCACTACTAAGAAACTTACCACCTTCTACATTTAGTGAAGAATTAGCAGCCATATCACAATCCCAACTCAAGCTAAAACAGTCTAAAGTCATCCTAGCTAATCGTTCCAAACTGCTAACAACTGACAACCCAGAACGCCGTGCTGAATTTGAAAAGGCTGGTGCTAGTTTAGCGATCGCCTCCCAAAAGATCCAAGAACAAGAGCAGATGATTGTCGCCATGAACGACATGAAAATGCAGTCAGAGATATTGCAACATGAACAATCAAAACTAAAAAACTTACAATCTGAATTAGAACAAGCTCGTTCAGAAGTTGACAGAGAACAAGCTAAACTTGATAATTCTGCAATTCTCCAAACTCAGGAATTAGAACAACTACAGACTAATGTTAATTTGGCTGAATCAAATTTACAGGTTGCTAAATCTAAATTAGAAGCCGCTAGAGTTAATCGTCAGATTCAAGAGTATCAAGCTAGTGTGGAAGAATCAAAGCGATCGCAGTCCCAAACCCAATCCAGACAAGATTACGAGCGCTCACGACTACAGTATGAAGAAGCTGTCAGAAATAACGATTATCAACTTGCACAACTGGGTATTTCATTAAGTGCGATCGAGGATAAATTAGCTGATATTCCGATTGTCAGAAGTCCCCGTAATGGGTATATTAAGAAGGTAAAACCTTGGGTGGGTAAAGATGGTAAATACCAAACTACTATTACTATTGTTTCTAATATTTCCCCTAAGAATTGAAGCTACATTAGCGCAAACGACCCAACCCCGACAAACCCCGACACAAACCACGACAAAGCCCGTCAATAAAACTCCGACAAGTCCGACACTAAAGCCTGTAACGCCTGTAAATAATAACGTTGAGACTTCGACAGAGGAAACCGCAGAAGAGCCAGCAGAACCATTAGATCCTGAAGAAGCTGAACAAAAAGCTAATGATTTAGATAATAAAATTTCCCCTAAGAATCAAAACCCTTTCTCAAAACCTGATATTGATAAGCTATTGACTCAGCAATTTAATGATGATATGTGGCGGATTATGCGGGGTGGTTTACCCTGCTTGGAAACTACATCAAGCTGTCTAGAACAATTACAAAATAAATCGGTTACAGATTCACCATTACTAAAAGAATTGGATACCAGAATCCAAGAAGCAACTAGCAAAATAGATGAAGCTAGGGCTAAAAATACCAAAACGGTAAAACTCTCTATATTAACTCCAGCTTTGCAGTATTTACTCGGACCGACTCCCACCGCTGGTAAACCTCAAGAGGGGAACGGATTAATTGATAATTTATTGGGAATATTTAATGGTAAAACTGGACTAATTAACGGATTAATTAATGTTATTGGTGTACCCTTATTTACAGCTTCTCAAGGGACAAATACAGAAGCTAATCGCAATGCGATTCCTACGGAGCGCTTCGCTATCGCCATTTCTGATCTCCAAATTAAAGTAGCTGAATTACAACGCGCCCGCGCCCAATTAGCAGATACTATCAGAGAGAAAGTAGCGATCGCATTGGTGAAATTTGATGAGGGCAGAACTGATTTTCAAATTGCCCAGGTTGTGGGAGCAAGGGCTATTGATCAATTTAAAGTATTTGAGCTACGTTACATTAGGGGGAACAACGATACTGAGGGATATTTAGCTAAACAATCGGAACTTGATAAAGTCAAGGCTAATACTTATGGTTCTTGGGGGAAAATGCGGCGATTCCTACGGAGCGCTTCGCTATCGCTATTTGAAATAAAGCTGTTAGTATTAGGTGTTAAAAATGCAGAAATTTAAAGAGGGCTAAAGTAAGCCCTCGGAAAACTGAAAATTAAGGCCAGGAGGATGGAGTATAAGTTGTTGAAACTCCATCGGCAACTTTGCAAACAGGAGGCTGTCCTGCATTTGGTAAAGAGGCAAGAGTATATGATGTTCCGGCAATAGAAAAAGAAGTTAGTGGTAATGTTTCCGTAGCGGTAATTTTTCCAAATCCGCAGGAATTCACGTTAATATTTTTTGTTACATCACTAGGAAGCGCAATTGTTGCCGCACTTCCAGCAGTTTTACCCACCACCACGACCTGACCGTTTGGAGTTTTAAAATTTGCAGGTCTTGCTTCTGAAAAAGCTCCTGAAATGCAAGTTGGCAAAGTTTGAATTGGCAAAGAAGCAGTATCAATAAAAACGTTATCTACCTTTAACCCGGCAAAAGATCCACTGGTGGGAACAGCTATTTTGACCTCGCCGCATGAACCAACAACCCTAGCAGTAGTTTTTGGTGTTAATCCTAAGTCAACTTCTATTTTACTGTTGGCTGTTCCAGACAAGTAAACAGAACTTATCCCACTTTGAGTAACTTTATAAACGGTTGCTGCTCCAAAGGGAACTGCATTGACTGAAGAAATTCCTAAAGAAGAGACAGTCAAGCTCACCACAGGTATTGCGAAACTAAACAATCTGCTAATTAAATTCATAGTTATTTTATAGACATTAGACAAAACAAATATATTATATTAATAATGAGTTGTAAATTGATTTAATGAAAGTTATTGAATTAGGAATTACTGTACTTTCTAGTAGCATTATTTGTACAGGAATTGTTCTTTATTTGAGGAGCGACAAAACAGCGTACACGCGAGGAAACGTAAGCCTTTCAACCATGCCAAACTCAGAATCTTGGCAAGTCAAAAGTGTACATGATGGGGATACGATAAAAGCAATAAAAGACGGAAATGTACAAAGTTTCAGGCTGTGCGGAATAGATGCCCCGGAAATTTCTCAACCATTGGGAACAGAATCAAGGGATTATCTAAAATCTCTTATTCCTGTACAAAAAACTGTACAAATATCAGTAATTGGTACAGATAGATATAACAGAAAGATAGGAGAAATATTTTTAACTGGTACAAATCCAGAGAAATTTATCAATGAAGAAATGACAGTTAAAGGCATGGCTTATAGCTACGATACGTACAAAAATTGCCCTAATCAGGTGGCAATGGATAATGGGGAAGCGATAGCGAAATCTAAAAAAATAGGTGTATGGAGTGGTAGTTATGAAAAGCCTTGGGATTATAGAAAGTCAAAAAAGAATAAATAACTTAATAAATATGCAAGTATGCGATTATGGAGGTTTTCGACTATACAAATGTTTTAATTAATATCTTTGATATCAAAACACTCCGAAGAAATCATCATGCTTTATCTACTGGAATAAACGTTGGTCTTGAGAGATGAAAAATATGGAAATATGGAAATATGGAAATATGGAAATATGGAGAAAGAGTGATTAAGTAAAGAGTTCTTGGGGATTTTGCATCATCCAGGAAGTTATCGAAAATATGGAAAATATGGAAAATATGGAAAATGGACATATAGCATGGTATCATGTTATAATAGAGTTATAATTATTCAATTGGTTGTTATGTTTATTAGAAAAGGTTTTGTGGATCAAATAAAGATTTGGAATTTTGTTAGAAATTATGAAAGTAGCTTAG
This sequence comes from Dolichospermum sp. UHCC 0406, assembly GCF_009712025.1. Lineage (NCBI taxonomy): Bacteria > Bacillati > Cyanobacteriota > Cyanophyceae > Nostocales > Aphanizomenonaceae > Dolichospermum > Dolichospermum sp. UHCC 0406. Next base: position 4,665 of record NZ_VILA01000028.1, on the reverse strand, counting down.
TAGGTGAAAAATGGAATAATAAAATAAATAGTAGTGGGAGAAAGTGTTTGTGGTTTGGTGTGGGTGTGGAATTAGGTTTTAAATGTAGTATTTTTGATGGTGAAAAAATTAATAATGGATTAAGAAATAAATGTAATGATTTGTGGGGTGGTGAAGATTGGAATAGTATTTTATTGTATAAGTATGATATTGGGTGTGAGTTAAAAAATCATGTTGATAGGGAAATTTTTGATAATAAAGTAATTGTAATTAATATTAGTGAAAATAATTTGTTAGGTGGAAATATAGAATTTTATTATGGTGGAAATATTGAAATATTAAGTAATGGTGAAATTATAGAATTTAATAATAAAATTTCTCATGGTGTCAAAAAAGTTACTACAGAAAGATGGAGTTTAAGTATTAGAAAAGTATTGTTGTAATTACTGTGTACAAAATATAAATAAATAAAGAAATAAAGACCAAGCCCACCCACCACCTAAAGGCAATCGAAAGAGCTAGTTTCCCTGAGCCAGCCCTTGCAACCAGACACAGCAAATCAAGAAGAAGCTGGGGCAACCCGGCTACTACTCGTAATGCTGGCCTGGTTACAAGCCTACTAGCCCTTTCGACTGCCTAGAGTTATCCCCCAAAACCTAATCCCCTAATCCCCCAGTCCCTACGAGGAAATAAAAATTGTAATCAAAAAAGAATCGTTTTTCTAGTGGTATTGGTGGTGGTTTTTTTCTTGTTTATAGCGTGATACCATGCTATAATAGAGTTATATTTATTCAGTTAGTTGTTATGTTTTCTGCTCTTTTTTCCGGTGTTTCTTCTGTTGGGTTTTCTGGTTCTCGCACCCCTTCCCCTGCTGCTTTGTCTGCGCTTCTTTCTGCTTTGGCGTACCCTCCGGTTTCTTCTTGTCGCGTTTCTGTAGGTTGTGCGCGTGGTGTTGATGCGTCTGTGCGCGGTGCTTTTAGTGGTTCTAGTTCCCTGCTGGTGTTTTCTGCGGCTGCTCCCCGGTTTGCTCGTGCTGGTGCGGTAGGTGCGCTGGCGTTGCGGTCGGCTGCTTGTGTTCGTTCTGTTGCTCCCGGCGCTTGTGGTTTGTTGCTGGTGTTGCCCTCCGGCGCTTGTCCTGCTGGTGTGCGTCCTAGCCGTTCCTTTTCTGGCTGCGGTTCGGGGTCTTGGGGTTCGGCTGCTTTGGCTGTGGGTTTGGGTCGTCGTGTGGTTGTGTGGCTGGCTGCTGGTGTGCGTCCCCCGGTGTGGTCTGGTTTTTCGTGGTCTTCCGTTGGTGGTGGTTGGTGGTTGTGTTCCCCCGTTCCTTCCGCATCTGTGCAGTTGTCACTTTTCTAGTTTTTTGGGGCTTTATGCCCCTTTTTTTATTCATTTTCCGCTTCAGCTTCAGATTCTAAGGCTTTTATCAAAGTTTCTCTAATGAATTGGTTTCTTTTATCACCTTTTGTTTCATTAAGTCTTTTTAACAAAGAAGGTTGTACCCATAAACGAAGTTGCGCGTTATTAGGCTCACCTTCACAGGTGAATTGATGTTTTTTCAACTCAGGGTTTCCACCAGTTCTAGACATTTTTTTACTTTTTATACAATAGTTACTTCAAGTACCTACTTTTAAAATAGCATGGTATCACGCTAAATAATTGTAAAGTTTTGTTAGACCCCTTGTCTATTGCATGATATCACGCTATAATAAAAGAATACTTGACCAAGGTAAACATCATGAATAGTCAAAAATTTTCCGCCAAAGCTCATACCAGAACTGAGTACAATTATTCTAATTTTCATAAATCATTGCTGCATGAAAATAATAGCGATGATTACGCATTACGTCATATTTACAGCTTAGAAAATACCAAGGAATTACTACTAAAATTTGGCTGGAGTAGTGAAAATATCAAAGTAGGAATTGATCACGCTACTATTGATGTTTATAAAAATGTGGTTTATCTTCATATTCCCAACAAAATTACTAAGCGTGGTGAAACTGTAAAAATTAAGGGGATATCTAGATTTATTAGTAAAATTGACTATGTAGACACTTTAGTTAAAAGATGTTGGACTAAAGCTGATCCTCTTAAATTAGAACCCGGATCAGATTGGAATGAATTAATCGCCAAAGGTAACACAGGTGATTTTTACGAACTTACTTTAAAATCTTATGAAATTACTTGTACTTGCCACGCATTTAACGGAATTAGCAAAGCTTTTGAACAAGATGACAAAGCAATTAAAGCACTATTAAATCATGAAATAGCAATGGGACAAATACCAGATAAGCACGTATTTGCAGCGTGGAAATATTTGGGCGCAGAAACTCAACGACAATACGAATATTGTTGGATGGAACGTAGAGAGAAGGCTATGAGAGAGCATAGAGGAAAAGAATGGTCATGGGAATTTGAACCTGATTATGATCCTGAATACGCATAAATCAGATTGATAATTTTGGCCGCAGCCCACAGCCATTAATTGAGGGCAGGTAGTAAATTACTGACCAAGGTAAACTCACATACCTGCTTATTTAAATAGTAGCAAAAAATTATGGAATTTAGAGAAATTTTGATTGAATTGAAAAAACCATTCAAGCCTGAGCAACATCAAGAAAGAAAGTTGCCAGGAGGCGGTAAGTGGTTTTTTGTGACGTGGCAGGATATCAGAGAACGATTAGACGAAGTATATCCAGGTTGGGAATGTTGGTACTCTGAACCATCATACATTGGTGATCACTGTCATATCAGTTGCAAAATTACCATTTGTGGAATATCTCGACAATGCCCCGGTAATGCGCCCATAGAATTAATTTCCAAAGAAGGCAAAGATATGGCTAGAGGAACGCCAATTGAACGAGCAACAGCCGATGCTTTCAAAAATGCGGCGGAAGCTTTTGGGATAGCTCGTTATCTCGATAATCAAAAATTGACGGTATCCCTGATGCACAAACAAGGAGATTATAGAGCCTATGCTTATGCCAAAGAAAATGAACAAATAGAAGCCGGGGCGAGAGGAATTTCTAAAACTTCCCAACCAATCAAAGTAATTACTGAACCACAAGTTAAACGATTTTGGGCGATAGCGAAGCGCTGCTGCAAGCAGTTCGCTAAAACAAATAATGTTACAGATGATGAAATTGGCAAAATTCTTGATAAATTTTCAGTTAGGGGTCAAGCCGGGATAAGGGTAAAATGGGACACGTTGTAAATAAATGTTGCAGAAACCAATTTAGTGATTTACTAACTTGCCCGAAAATGGTAAAGAAACATTCAACTTTTGCACACTAAAATCAACTTTTTACGCGGTTCAGCTTCTCAAACTTGCTCATAAATAACCCTTTTTTGGGATGTTTTCATTTTGAACAATCAAGTTCAGATGGAAGCTGAAACAACGGTAAATTAAGAGTTTTGAGAATTAAGCACACAAAACTTTACAATGTGTCCCATTTTGCAGATATCCCGTCTGAACCCCAGATACATCTAACTGTCACAGATATAGCATTAACAATTCAGGCGAGTTTTGCTGCCCAAGTGTTATTAAAGGGTGAAATTACTGTACCAGTGCAAATTTTATTGGAGATAGTCAAGCATTGCCCTAATGGGACTATTTCTCTGAATAGTCAAACTCAATTTACTCAATCTAGTGATGACGATAAGCAAACAAAAATCTGCTCTCTATGCTTATCTGATGCCGATGGTAAGTATGAAATTAGAGGCATTAGTGCTGAAGAATTTCCACCTAATAACATAATTGATGCTACTCCTGTGTCTTTAGCAACAACAATTTTCAAAGATGGTTTGAAAGGTGTACTTTATGCGGTCAGCACTGATGAAAATAAATATATTTTGACTGGAGTTCATCTCCAACTGGCACAGGAGAAGTTAAAGTTTATTGGTACTGATGGTCATCGGGTTGCTATTACTGAACTTTCCACTCAAGGAATTGGCAGAAAACCTCGTCAACAAGTTTCATGTCAAGAAGTTCAATCTCAACAAGTTCCATCTGAGGAAATTATGCAATTTACTCTGCCTGGTCGTGTAGTGAGAGAAATAGCCCGTAACTTAAATGATGATGTGAAATCTATTAATCTGCTGTATGATGCCCAAAGTAATCGCTTGGGTTTTGCTTGGGAAGATGTCGTTCTTAGCTGTCAAGTTGTGGAAGGAATTTATCCTGATTGTGAGCAGTTATTAACTAAATTCAGCTTTGAGAAAGAAGTAATTTTAGAAAAAGCACCGTTAGTTAAAGCACTGGAACGGTTATCTGTGTTAACGGATAAGAAAGAGAAAGGAATTTATTTGCAGTTTGATGGCAGTTTACAACAGTTACGGTTATCTATTGAACGAGAATTTGGCAAAGGTGATCAGGTGATTGTTGCTAATTTACCAACAGAAATGATGTTGAATATTCAGTTTAATCTCAAGTATTTAATTGAAGTTGCTAAAGCTATTCCTAGTTCAAGTATCAAAATGCACTTACAGCAATCAGATTGTCCCGCTATGTTAGTTCCTGATGGAGATAAACTAAATCCAGAAGTGGAAATGTCTATGCGTCATGTCCAGGGGAAACGCATCTAATTTTTTTTGACAAAATGTAACTTCTATGAATAGATAAAAAGGGCAGTATTACCATGTTAATATCAAGCCAATAAATGAGTATGAAGAAAATTTGATGGTAAATTC
>NZ_VILA01000027.1:0-33173 GCF_009712025.1 Dolichospermum sp. UHCC 0406 | reverse complement strand
AATTTATGAAATTTTTATAATTTTAATAAAGGAATTTATCAGATTTTGAATGAAGTTAGATATTTTCCCATATTGATGCACTAATATAGTATTCTGTCAAGATAATTTAGATGCGTTTCCCCTGTGTGGGTTATGACTACTTTAGCAGATGGGGAATCAACAGGCGGAATATCAACATTTGCTAATCCAGGATATGGTAAAAATTGGTGGCAATTACAAGCAGGAACAAAAATACCAGAACAGCTAGAATTAGTTAATGACTATGATAATCATTGGCTGTGGAAACCCATTCAAGATATGCCATTGGAGGATTATAAAGAAGTATTGCAACAGATAGGCACATATTTCTCTAAAGTTAATGAATAGTAGTGACAATCATCTCTAGAAGGAATTAGCTATGGATTTATCATTTAAAGACATCAAATTTATGATCGAAGCTGTTGATAATTTGATGGTAAAATACCAAGAAAGAATCAATCAAATTGAAGACTTGGATGAATATGAAGATGAAGTTTCTGATCTAGGAAATGACATAATGTTTTTATCATCACTCCGCAAAAAAATAGATGATAGTTTAAGAGGGTGTTTGAAAAGTTTTGAATGTATAGACTGACCCCTCTCCAAACCTCTCCCCTGCAAGGGGAGAGGCTTTAAAACCCCCATTCCCTTGCAGGGAAGGGGGGTAGGGGGGTTAGGTTTTTGGAGATTACTGGTTTAATATAATACTTTTCAAACAACCTCTAAACGATAGTCTTAATCCGCAAGCAAATACTTCTATTTTCAGACCACTTTCTATTGGGACGAGAAAATACAGTAGAGAGGAAATCAAAAAAGCCAAATTAAAGCACTTAGAAGCAACAATAAAGGGGTCAACCAATCACCCCACTGCACATATAAAGTCCGAGTTTGACGAGGATAAATAGTTTCTGCGTGAGTTTCGTAGGTGTTATAAGCCGATTTCCAGAGAGTTTGCCCATGAGGATTAATAAATGCCGAATAACCTGTATTTGTTGCCCTCACAGCCCATCTATCAGTTTCAATTGCCCGCATGATATCCTGGGCATGATGTTGATTTGCCATTGCTGCCGTATAATGGGCATCATTGGAAGAACTGAGCATAAATTTTCCCCCCATAGAAGCTTGATATCGGAAGTTTTCCGCAAAAGCAGATTCATAACAAATACCAATAATTGCTTTTCCGAAAGGAGTATCAAAAATTTGTTTGGCTTTACCCGGAACTTGGTGTGCTTCTAGCGGTGATAGACGTTGAATAATTCCCCCTAAAATATTTTCAAAAGGAATATATTCTCCCAATGGCACAAGTTTAGATTTATCATAGCGGCTAGTAATTGCCCCATTCCCAAGAACCGTAAATAAACTATTTGTATAACTACTTCCTTGTTCACCAAATGCACCTATCCAAGCTATTACACCCTTTTCCCGAATAGCTGCGAATAAAGGAGTTTGAAGTAAATCACGGGAAAAAATAGGTATAGCAGCTTCTGGAATAAGAACAGCTTTGACCTCTTGATTAGTTAAATTTAAATATCCTTCAGTGTATCCTGTAATCGCCCGCCGCAAACCTTCAGGAAGAACCTTAATTTTATTAGGAATATTACCTTGGATAACACCGATTTTTATAGCCGTATTCGCACCTTCCGTCAACGGTTGACTATAGAGAATAAAACCAATTAAATGAGCCAAAATAAATAGAGAAAGAGCCGAATAAATAGTAATTCTTTCTTCCTTTGCGCCTTTGCGTCTCTGCGTGAGATATTCCGCAATTAACCCATTAAACGCCACAATTACCGCAGTAACAGTATTTGGTCCTGAAAGCTGTCCTAAATGTAAAATTACGAGATTTTGCGGTGATTGAGTGTAAGCCAGAGAACTCCACCATAGAGGACTTGCACTCCAGAGGCTTTCTAAGCCACACCAAATGGCTGTACCAATGAGAACACGCAACCAAGGATTTCCCCTATCTAGACGCACCATTAAAGCTGCCCAAACAGAGACTAATATCCCCCCCCAAAGGCTAATAAATGCCCAACAAAGGAGGGTAATAATTAAACTAGGCAACCAGGGGACACCTAACCAATCCATTGGATGAATCCCTGTAATCCATGACAAGGCAACTCCGTGATAACCGATACCCCAAATTAGGGCAAGGGGCAGCCCTTCGACTTCGCTCAGAAACCCGGGGCGCGGGGCAGGGGGATCTGTTTTGGATGTATATTTAATAACTAATAGCCACAAGGGAACAAGGGCAATCCAGGCTAGAAACCATGCACCAATAGGGGCAACGGTCGTTCCCATGAATATGCCACTGATAAAAGATAAGGTATAATATTTAATGGATTTAGAAATCTGTTGCTGTCCGAGTTTGATCATCTCCTTGTGTCCTAAAGTACATAAAGTAATTCAATTCAGATCCCCGACTTCTTAGAGAAGTCGGGGATCTTATTAATTGTCTATTCTGCTTCTTCTAGTTCGCCATTGTCTCCTGTGTCGGGGGGAACAATTGCAACTCCGGTAATGGCATCATCTTCGTCTAGACGTTGCACTCTGACTCCGGTGGCTGATCTTGATTGGATAGAAATGGCATTGACCGCTTGACGAATAATGATACCGCGATTGGTGGCCATCATGATTTCTTCGTCGCTGTTGACAATTCGCAAAGTGGCTAATTTGTCTTTGGTTTTGCGGTTTTTGAATTTGGTGGCCATTAAACCTTGACCAGCACGGTTTTGCAGTCGAAATTGGGAAACGGGAACGCGTTTGCCATAACCGCCCATGGTAATGACTAATACCCAAGGTCCGGTACTGCTGGCGTTGCTGACTTCTACAATTTCCTCGCTATTTTCGATTTCGGCAATTTCTGCGGTTTCTACAATTTCTTCAATTTCTGCGGTTTCTTCGCTTTCTTCGCTTTCCCCTTCTATCACAGTAGCTAAGGTATCAAGAATAGCCGCAGGTAGGATGTCCATGCCTATGAGTTCGTCTTTGTTCTTGAGTTTCATGGATTTTACACCACGAGTGGCTCTACCCAAGGGACGCAGTTGATCATGAGTACAGCGGAAGTGAATGGCCATACCTTGACGCGAACCGATAATGATGCTGTCTTCAACTCTGGCTCTTCTCACCCAGCGCAGTTGGTCGCCTTCTTCTAAGGATATGGCAATTAATCCGTTGGCGCGAATGTGGCTAAATGCTTCCAGGACGGTTTTTTTGATGTTACCGCCTTTGGTGAGCATGACGAGATATTCTTCGCTGCTAAATTCGTCTACGGGGACAATAGAGGTAATTTTTTCTTCTTTGGGAATGGGCAACATTTGTACAATCGGTGTCCCCCGACTGGTGCGCGAACTGACGGGAATTTGATATGCTCTTAGACAGTAGACGACTCCGCGATCGCTAAAGAATAAGATACTATCATGGTCGCAGCAGGTCAAAAAATGCTCAATGGTATCATCATCTTTGACTTTAGCCCCCGCTTTTCCTCTGGTAGCACGGCTTTGAGATTCAAAGGTGTTGACGGGCATCCGTTTGATGTAACCTTGTTCTGTTACTAGAATAATCGCCTTTTCATTGGCAATTAAATCAATATCATCTATGTCTCCTTCCCCATGAGTAATTACTGTTCTCCTGGGTGTGGCAAAGCTGGTTTTAATTTGACTAATTTCCGTTTCAATGATTTCTAGCACCCGTTCCCGTCTAGCTAAAATATCCTCTAAGTCGGTAATTTTAACTTGTAAATCGTCGTGTTCCAGGCGAATTTTATCGGCTTCCAGTGCTGTTAATCGTCGCAACTGCATTTGCAAAATTGCGTCTGCTTGCACTTCCGACAGTCCGTAGGTGGTAATTAACTCACCTTTGGCTGTGGGTGCGTCTGGTGCATGACGAATTAAAACAATAATTGCATCTAATCGTGACAGGGCAATTAATAATCCTTGCAATAGGTGATCTCGTTCTTGAGCTTTCCTGAGTTCGTAGCGAGTCCGACGTTCAATGGAGAGAATACGGAAATCTAGGAAGACGCTGAGGAAACGTTTGAGGTTCAGGGTTTGGGGTTCACTGTTGACCAGTGCCAACATATTCGCCCCAAAGTTAGACTGTAAAGGGGTTTGTTTATAAAGATTGTTTAAAACGACGCGGGGATAGGCATCACGTTTTAATTCTATGACAATTCTCATGCCGTCGCGATCGCTCTCGTCCCGGATATCGGAAATGCCCTCAATGCGTTTATCATTCACCAATTCGGCAATTTTTTCAATTAATGCCGCTTTATTGGTTTGGTAAGGCAATTCGGTGATGATAATTGCTTCCCGTTCGGGACGGTTGCGTTGGGTCAGGGTTTCAATATTGGCAACACCCCGCATGGTAATTGAACCGCGTCCCGTGGTATAAGCTTCTTTAATGCCAGTGACTCCCAATATCTGCGCTCCGGTGGGGAAATCGGGACCGTGAATATACTGCATTAACTGAATGTCAGTTATTTCGGGATTGTGAATTAGTGCCACTAATCCATCAATCAATTCTCCCAAGTTGTGCGGAGGAATATTTGTGGCCATTCCCACAGCAATCCCCGAAGAACCATTGAGGAGAAGTTGAGGAATGCGGGAGGGTAAAACTGTGGGTTCTTGTTGAGAACCATCGAAGTTATCGGCAAAGTCTACGGTTTCGGCTTCAATATCCTGGAGGAGGGCTACACTGGTTAGGGCGTGCAGACGACATTCTGTGTACCGCATTGCCGCCGGCGGATCATTATCCACTGAACCAAAGTTACCATGTCCACTGATGAGAGGCGATCGCATGGAGAAATCCTGCGCCATCCGCACCAAAGCATCATACACTGCTGTATCACCGTGAGGGTGATATTTACCCAATACTTCCCCGACCACACGGGCGCATTTTCTAAAGGGGCGATCATGTAGTAAACCCAGTTCGTGCATGGCATAGAGGATGCGACGATGCACAGGTTTAAGACCATCCCTAGCATCTGGCAGCGCCCGACCTACAATGACGCTCATGGCGTATTCTAGATAAGACCGCGACATTTCACCTCGCAAATCCGTCGGGATAATCCTCTCCTGTGAGGTTGTCATAAACTCGAAAACTCCAAAAAAATGTAGATTTTAGGCTTCAACTTGACAAAAGACAAAATTATGTCAAATTAACTTTGAATAGTTGTCATATTTTGCTATAATTCTAACATATTGTGACGCAATTCGCACAAATACTATCTAATCTCCAAAAATAGTCAATTTACAACTTATATAAAAAGGCTAGATTCTCGAAAACAATCTATAAATCTGATTGATTAATTGCATCTAAAATAACTTTTCAAAATGAAAACAGAAGGACAAATAATTTCCAAATTTCCCATCATATTCAGCCGAAATAACAAAATCCCCGACTTCTCAAAGAAATCGGGGATTTGATTTTAAGCAGGAGGATAACCAGCAGCAGTCAAAGCTTCTTTAATAGCAGTTTCTGAAGCTTGAGTATCTACATTGACAAACTTGGTTTGAGGATCAGCTTCCACAATAGCATTAGCATCAACAGCTTTAACTGCCTTGGTTATATTACTAGCACAAGCAGAACAAGCCATTCCGGGAATAGTGAGTTTAATTGTCATAGGTAAAAAAGGAGTGAAAACTCAATTAAAAGTCACAAAAATATGCGTCTTAACTAACTGCATTATGCTTTAAAAGAAAGTATATCTTAAATCTTCTAGATTAATTAGTCAAGAAAGAACAATTGTTGATTTTTTGCGCCAGAAAAGCTAGTACCGCAGGGTAGATTTCAACGGATTTCCTGTGGTAGTTGACAGCCAAACACGAATATAGTAATTTCGTACTATATAAATTTGGTTCTCAATGTCATCTACCTCTAAGATACAAGGTTGGGTTGACGTATGTTACCCAACACAGTAGGTTTTCTAACATCAACCCTGAATTAATGTTTGAAAATCTGGCTCATTTTTAATGTCATCAAAATCAATATCAGTTGCAGCATCTTCTCGATAACTGGGATTAAATTCCATAGCTTTTTGCAGATTTTCCAAAGCTAATTCCACCTTTCTTTGGAGTGCATAACAGGCAGCTTTATGATAATATGCGCTAGGATAATCAGATTTAATTTCTAATGCTTTATCAAAACTGATAATTGCTTGATCATCTTCTCCCAACATTACTAAAGTGTAACCCCGTTTATCCCAGACTTTAGGAGAATTGGGTTGAAATTCTAGAGCTTTATCAAAAGAAGTAACTGCATCTTCGTAACGTTCTAATTCTAGCAAAGATAAACCACGATTTACCCAAGCAACTCCATCATCAGGTTTAATTTTAGTAGCTTTATCAAAACAGTTAAAAGCCTCTTGATGTTTTCCTAAATTTCCACAAGCCACACCAATATCACACCAAGCTTGATGATATTCAGGATTGATTTTAATGGCTTGATTATAGGAAGCTATAGCATCTTTATAGCGTTTTAGACGATTGAAAATTATCCCCCGTTTCAGCCAATTTTCTGGATTTTCAGGTTGAATTTTAATGAGTTGTTCGTAAATAGCTAAAGCATCTTCATGGCGTTTTTCTAAAAATAGCATTTCTGCTTGTTTGATATAATCATCAATAGAAACTTCTGGTTGTAATGGTTCTGGTGCTTTTTCTGGTGTTGGAGTAGGTGTAATTTCCGCTAACTCTTTGAGAATTATATCTTTACATTGTTGAGCATCAATTTCCAACTTTTGCAGATTTTCGAGAATAGTAACTTGCTGTTTTTGCACATCATTTTGTAAACCGGAAAACTGAGATGTAAATTCTCCACCCGACTCTTCTAAATTCTCAATAATTTGCTGTTGTCGTTGTTGAGCATTATTTTGTAATTCTGTAAGTTGCTGAGAAAATTCAATTTCTAACTTTTGTAAATTTTCCAGAATAGTAACTTGCTGTTTTTGCACGTCATTTTGTAAACCGGAAAACTGAGATGTAAATTCTCCACCCGACTTTTCTAAATTCTCAATAATTTGCTGTTGTCGTTGTTGAGCATTATTTTGTAATTCTGTAAGTTGCTGAGAAAATTCAATTTCTAACTTTTGCAGATTTTCCAGAATAGTAACTTGCTGTTTTTGCACGTCATTTTGTAAACCGGAAAACTGAGATGTAAATTCTCCACCCGACTTTTCTAAATTCTCAATAATTTGCTGTTGTCGTTGTTGAGCATTATTTTGTAATTCTGTAAGTTGCTGAGAAAATTCGCTTTGTAATTTACCAAAATCCTCAAGTAATTGATATTTTTTAACTTGGGTATCAGTTTTTAATTCAGTAATGTCTGACTTAAATATATTATTCAGGTTTTCGATATTACCTATAGCTATATCTTTTTGATTTTTAACATCTAATTGAAATTGAGATAATTCATTATTAAATTCTGATTGTAATTTCCCTAAATTCTCAACAGTATGAAATTTCTCTTGTTGAGTTTCCGACTCTAACTCTTGAAATTGAGATATCAAATCAGCGCGAGATTGTTCAATATCACTAACAGCGATATCTTTTTGATTTTCTACTTCTGACTTGAGTTGGGTAAATTGAGAAAATAACTCAAATTCTAACTTTTTGATATTGTCAATTGTAATTTTTTGCTGTTGAGCAGATAAGGTTAATTGTTCTAGTTGAGTATTTAATCTAAACTCTAAATTACTAATATTCTCTTGAGCAGATTTAACTTCAATTTCCAAAGCTGTTAAAAACTCTTGTTTTGATTTGGGTAAATCAGATAAAAGAATAGATAAATTTTCTTCCTCACCATGAATCTTTTGTTTAAGTGTATTAACTTCTTGTGCTAATTCTTGAGTAGTATTTTTAGATGCTTGAATCAGTTTTTTTGCTTCTGCTTGAACCGTAGTTAATTGAGTTTGCAAATTTTCAATTCCTTGAATTTGCTGCATTGCTCGTTCGACAATTTCTCTAATTACTGCTCGACGAAAAAACCATAACATGGCAATTAATGCCACAGGAAATAAACTTAAAATAGTCAACCAGATATTAAGCAAAGTATTCGTGCGAGTAAAAGCCCGTTCAAAATCAGATTGAACTTGTTTTTGAGTTCTGGTTTCTTGTCGCAGTCGCGCTAATTCTTCCCGTTCCTGATTTAATAGTACCTGAGCAGTAGCAGATGGCACAGAATACCCACTGATAAAAGCCGTTGATAGCAGTAAGGGTGACAAGAAAATGGCACTTTTTAAAGCCAGATTTGAGAACATGGGGTTTTTGCTGTTCATAACAATTTTCCCTATCCAGTGGTGATTTTTTGCAGAAGCGTGATTGGATGTTAGGGTAGCTGTTTGATATTAGCAGATTATCTAGAGAGATATCCGTTCTATAAAACTTACCCAAAATTACCAAAGTCTAGACACATCTGGACAGCGATAACCTTAGTGTTTACTTCCTGCTTCATCACGGTCTTAGAATGGCTTCTAAGAGGTTTTTCCGCTCCACAGGCAATCTCGGTAGAACTTACCGTTTCTGACCGTAGTTCCTAAAAGGAACCGCTACGCTACAGGGATAAAAATATCCACAAACCATCGGTCAATATTACGCGCTGCATTTAAGTCCCTGTCAGCTTTATAGTCACAATCAGGACAAACATAAACGCGGTTTTTTAATGGCATTTTATGACGATGATTACCGCAATTAGAGCATATTTGGGAACTAGGAAAAAACCGATCCACAAGGATTAGTTCACTCCCGAATTTCTCAGTTTTATGGCGGTAGGCTTTAGGATTCTCGAATACTTCACCATTACTGCAAACTGCTAATTCTTTGATACCAATGTCAACACCAATGGTCGGTCTGTCTGCAAGTATAGGAGGTTTTTCAACTTCGTATTTAACAGAAATAAACCATTTATCAGCCTGTCTAGAAATCACGCAATTATAAGTTACTGTAATCGGTAAAGGTTCTGCTAAACGTACCCAGCCAATTGACGGTAATTTAATTCTTTTACTATCATTTTTAATTGCTGGTTTCGCCTTAGTTCCTGACTCCAAATAGAAAGAATCACGTTGACCTTTCTTTTTGAATCGGGGTTGTTTCGATGTCTTCCTAAAACACCTATCCCATGCTTGGCGTAAGTCAGCTAACGCCTTCTGAGGGATATTTTTATTAACTTCGTAATACCAAATATGCTCAGATTTTACCTCAGCAACTAACTTTTTATGTAAGTCAATCGCTGAGGGAAGTTTAAGTTTTTCGCCTTCTTTTTGAGCAGCTAAAATATCCTTGATTTGAGCATTTGCCCAGTTATAGGCGTGTCTAGCTACTCCAGAAGCCTTGCGAAAAGCTGTAATCTGTCGGTTATTTGGAATTAGTGCAGTTTTGAATGATAAAAGCATTGACTCGACCTTTCAATGTTGTAGTATAGTTAGTATACCAACTTACAAGGTTAAAGTCAATGCCATTTGAGAAAAATAATAAAATTGGTGCTAAGAAAATCCTCAAAGCTGAGTTAGACGCTCAACCAATTTGTTTTAAAGGTCGGAAAGGACAGAGGGTAAAAATTAAAACCGTCCCTAACACAGCAACAACGGTTAAGGGAATTTGTTGATCAATTAATTGAAGACTTGGACAAACAGTAACATAAGGCTAGTTATGGGTAGAAATTATCAAACTGTTTCTACCCCCCATTTTAGAATGGAAGTAAGTAATGAGACAAAATTAATTACACAAATATTTGGACTGAAATCCGTAATGGACAAAGGATTGGTAAATAAATAATATGTAATTAATTCTGTCCAGGTACTTATGGAACAATGAACTACCCCTGGCTAACTTCGTTTGAGCTTACTGAGAATGAGATAATCAGAGCAATCGCCTATTTTCCTTGTTAATATTCCTTGTTAAAAAATAATAAAGGTTATTTATAGATTTGAAATTTAAGATAGCTTATTTAACGTGGTGCAAACAAAACACTTGAATTATTAAGCGTATAATATGAAACTGCAAAACTTCTTGAATACAGAGGAAAAATGGGGTTACGAAGCGATCGCTGAAGATCGGGAATTGTCTCGGCAAGTTCAAGTAAGATTAATTGATTTAAGACTCCTAGAACCACCCGCCGACGGACTATTTGGACCAGTTTCCACAGCCGCACTGAAAAAGTTCCAAACCTTAACAGAAACAGGAGAAACTGATTTTCTAGGTGCAGTCACAGCCAAAAAATTGATTGAAACTAAAACAGAAGACCTGCCAAAACCTCCTTTAAATCTAGGAACTGATATTGCCAGCAAGATCATTAAATATATGTTGGCTAAAAATTATGAAGTATTCACCAATCCCAAAGAATACAACATTGTTTATGTCGAAGGTATAAATGGAGACTGGACACTCAATAGTGATGCTGCCAACGCCTTTAATGACCGCCGCATTGTGATCGAAATCGTAGATGGTGTCCCCAAAATCGTTGATCATTGGCAAGCAACTACTGAACCAGGTAGTAAATATACTCACAATCCCATGAATCCCAAAGGAGCAGCAAGAATCCAGTTTGGACAATACAAGGCTTGGAGAGTGGGAAAACACGGTACTTCCAATCCCCATGAAGCATTAGTTCAATGCGGAAACATCACTGTTTGTCGAGATTTTAACAAAGATTTCAAACGAACTGGTGATGAATTGGATACAGGTGATTATTTTGCCGTTAATCAACATTGGGGCTATGATTTCCCCAGCAACGACATCAAAGGGGCTAGTGCAGGTTGTTTAGTTGGTCGTCTCACAGATGGACACCGTGAGTTCATGGCTATCGTTAAGCAAGACCGCCGCTATCTTCAGAACAATAGTTACACTTTTTATACTACCATCATTCCCGGGGATGATTTATTACAGTCAACTTAACGCAAAACCTCATATCCAGTGAACAACCTGGTAATGGGTAATGTTCATGATGGCTACTTAATTTAATAGGCGATAAAATCCCCGGTTTCATCCTTTAATTCTGCCAGTGCGATCGCTCGCGATACTAACATCAAAGCTTTAATTAAAGTTTAAAGGAGTCTGTACAGAGGTTTATATCCAACTTCTGTACAATTCAAGACAAAATTTCCAAAATCTAACTTACTCTAAACCACAGTTGTGAAGATAAAATAAAATTTTTATCCTGGTTTTATATCATAATATTTTTTGTTTTAATTCTTTTTAATAGAAAAATCTTATCATTCATGCCGATTTATTGACATCAACATACATTTTATGATAACAATGTGTGTTTGGGACTCCTAAACAAAATCCCCACATCAATAGTCTATTGTTTGGATTTAGCCACCAAAATGCTGGTAAAATCACTCTCCTCAGTACACTAGCTACCTAGAAATTAATTAATAGCTACTCATTAACCTATCAACCTGTGTCATGGTAATTGGATATCTAAATTGTTTATACAGATACCCAAAATTTTAGCCTGTGCTAAAATCAGCATACCGGCACGACGCAGGTGATAGGAAAAATGCCATGTTTGAGCGCTTCACAGAAAAAGCCATTAAGGTAATCATGCTGGCCCAAGAAGAGGCCCGCCGTTTAGGTCACAACTTTGTCGGAACTGAGCAGATCCTCTTGGGTTTGATTGGTGAAGGCACAGGAGTAGCCGCCAAGGTGCTGAAATCAATGGGAGTTAATCTCAAAGATGCTCGCATTGAAGTTGAAAAAATCATAGGACGGGGTTCAGGCTTTGTAGCCGTGGAAATTCCGTTTACGCCACGGGCAAAACGGGTTTTAGAACTATCCTTGGAAGAAGCACGCCAATTGGGGCATAACTACATTGGTACCGAGCATCTGTTGTTGGGCCTGATCCGCGAAGGGGAAGGTGTCGCAGCCAGAGTGCTAGAAAACCTCGGTGTAGATTTGACCAAGGTGAGAACCCAAGTGATTCGGATGTTGGGAGAAACGGCGGAAGTTACGCCGGGTGGCCCCTCTGGTCGCACTAAAACCCCAACTCTCGATGAGTTTGGATCAAACCTGACCCAAATGGCCATAGATAACAAGCTTGATCCTGTGGTGGGACGCGCCAAGGAAATCGAGCGAGTTATCCAAATTTTGGGTCGCCGGACTAAAAACAATCCAGTTTTGATTGGTGAACCTGGTGTTGGTAAAACCGCCATCGCTGAAGGTTTAGCTTCACGTATCGCCAGTAAGGATATCCCCGATATCTTGGAAGATAAGCGTGTAGTCACTCTTGATATTGGCTTGCTAGTAGCAGGAACTAAATATCGGGGTGAATTTGAAGAACGTCTCAAAAAAATTATGGATGAAATCCGCTCTGCGGGTAATGTCATCCTCGTCATTGACGAAGTTCACACCTTAATTGGTGCGGGTGCTGCCGAAGGGGCGATTGATGCGGCGAATATCCTCAAGCCAGCTTTGGCGCGGGGTGAGTTGCAATGTATCGGCGCTACTACTTTGGATGAATACCGTAAACACATTGAACGGGATGCAGCGTTGGAAAGACGCTTCCAGCCTGTAATGGTGGGTGAGCCGACCGTTGATGAAACAATAGAAATTTTATATGGTTTGCGCGATCGCTATGAAGCACACCACAAACTGAAGATATCCGATGAAGCATTGGTGGCGGCGGCGAAATTGTCTGATCGTTATATTAGCGATCGCTTTTTGCCAGATAAAGCCATTGACTTGATGGATGAAGCGGGTTCACGGGTGCGCCTGATTAACTCCCAACTGCCCCCAGCCGCGAAGGAGTTAGACAAGGAACTACGGCAAATCTTAAAAGAAAAAGATGATGCAGTCCGTTCCCAGGACTTTGATCGAGCAGGAGAACTGCGTGATCGGGAAATGGAAATCAAAGCCGAAATCCGCACTATTGCTCAAACTAAGAGTAATGGCGCTAGTGGTGACGGTGTTGAACCTGTAGTTACAGAAGAAGACATTGCTCACATTGTCGCTTCCTGGACAGGTGTACCGGTGAACAAACTCACCGAGTCTGAGTCCGAGAAGTTGCTGCACATGGAAGACACCTTACATCAGCGGCTCATCGGTCAAGAAGACGCTGTGAAGGCTGTTTCCAGGGCTATTCGTCGCGCTCGCGTTGGCTTGAAGAATCCGAATCGGCCGATTGCTAGTTTTGTCTTCTCTGGTCCGACTGGGGTAGGTAAAACCGAATTAGCGAAATCCTTGGCTTCCTACTTCTTCGGTGCTGAAGAAGCCATGATTCGCTTGGATATGTCCGAATACATGGAGCGTCACACCGTCAGTAAATTGATCGGTTCACCTCCTGGTTATGTCGGTTACAACGAAGGTGGTCAGTTAACAGAAGCTGTCCGTCGTCGTCCTTACACTGTGGTGCTATTCGACGAAATCGAAAAAGCACACCCCGATGTGTTCAATATGCTTTTGCAGATTTTGGAAGATGGGCGTTTAACTGACGCGAAAGGTCGCACGGTGGACTTTAAGAACACTTTGCTGATTTTGACTTCCAACATTGGTTCTAAGGTGATTGAAAAAGGTGGTAGCGGTATCGGCTTCGAGTTCTCTGAAGATGCGACTGAGACACAATACAACAGAATTCGCTCTTTGGTGAATGAGGAACTGAAGCAATACTTCCGTCCTGAGTTCCTGAACCGGTTAGATGAAATTATCGTCTTCCGTCAGTTGAATAAGTTGGAAGTTACCCAAATTGCCGAAATCATGCTCAAGGAAGTGTTTGGTAGGTTGACGGAAAAAGGCATTGTCTTAGAAGTCACTGACCGCTTCAAGGATCGCTTGATAACTGAGGGTTATAGTCCTAGTTACGGTGCAAGGCCATTACGTCGGGCAATTATGCGCTTATTGGAAGATAGTTTGGCGGAAGAAATTCTGTCTGGACGCATCAAAGATGGCGATACTGCTCTTGTTGACGTTGATGAAAATGGCATTGTTCAAGTTAGTTCTCAACTAACACGGGAGTTGTTACCCCAAGGTGTTGAGTCTTAGTTAGGTTTTTGTAATTGTTAATTGAACGGTGGAGGATTTCGGTTCTCTGCCGTTTTTTTTGTTTCGCGCAAAGGCGCTAAGGAGCAAAGGCGCAAAGAAGAGAAGGGGTGATATATTCGTTATAATGAGTGTTATTGAGGAGTACAGGTCATTGTTGGATTATCAAAATGAAATATATTAATTTACCGACTCATGCTTTGATATGGTTGGTCATGATTTTACTTCAGTCTTGCAGTTTCTATCAAGCAGACTATAGAGGCGAAGTTAGATGGGCAAAAATGTTTGGTTCTTCGGGAAAAGATGTTAGTGAAGTTGAAATTGCGTGTAAAGACAGAAAAGTTCGAGTAGTTGGATCAGGTTCAGATAGTCAGAAATTTGACAGGATCGAGAATTCATTAACTGATTGGAATGATATTGATTCTGTAGCCTCGGTAGTTGCAGATAGACTTGATACTGCAAATAAAAGCGGTTTTGTAGGAGGTGCGTTAGAACTAGGAGCAGTAGCACTCCGTAATGGTATAAAAGATAAATTTAAAGAGGTTTGCCAATCGAAATAATAATGAAAAAGAGGCAATTAGAACAATAGAGAAGATGGTAACAGCTTAACTACTAACTAATCTCATAATCACTTCATTTTCATCTCTCCTGCTGTGTGGGAGATTTTTTTTACAGATGAAGATGCAGCATACAAAATACTTTTTAGCAAGTAGTAATATCACAACCTTTGAGGACGGTATTCTCCCATATAGACCATTTTCGGTTAGATATAGACCTCATTAAGTTTGTTATATAAAGTAAATTAGGTAAAATTAAATGACATCAGAATTAATTAATCGTCACATTACCCTTGACGTTAGACATATTGCCAAGCATTTACCAGGAACACCGCAAATGCAAAGACTTCTAAAAAAAGGACAAGCCGCTCATGTATTTAACGATGAAAATACCATGAATCAAGTTGCTCAGTGCATAATAGAAAAAGGTAAGTTTATCGGCACTGTTAGAGATTATGAACGCTATGGAATGTTTTTTACTGAACCAATAGGTTATAGAATTAGTCCAGATGGTAGTAGTATTCCACTTTACTATGGGGAGATAAAAATCAATGCAGACAACCAATACCACGTCATACCCCGCACCAGACCTAGTGAAGAATAACTGGGAATTTACAGAAGTATGGATAGATCCAATGTTATCACCTCCATATATTCTGTTATTACTTTGCGACAGTGAAGGAAATTGTCAAATTTATGATCCAAAACAAGGTGAGAAGGTTGTATTTTCTAGTAATAATTATGAAGCAGCTAAGTTATGGTTACTAGAAGATGAGTATGAACCAGTTGAGGGTAGGCTTTTAGCTGCTGAATTAGTGTAAGTTAGTATATTTTTTATTTCGCACAATCTCTCTTAGATATCCAGAAGGGTAGATGCTAAAGAGCAGAGGCACTCCAGAGGAGAAGGAGTGATATATTCGTTATAATGAGTTTTATTGAGGAGTACGGGTCATTCCTACATCTGAGCAAAAAACGCAGTTGTTTATTCTGTGTTGTTGGTTAACTAAACTATATTTACCTATAAACTTGGTTCAAGTTGATAAACGTACAGGTAATGTATTTATTCTCGCGGGTGAAGAGAATATGATAGAAATATATCCTAATGGTAAATGGAGGTATGTGGTATGAGTCAGCCTAACTTCCAAGGTATGAGTACAAAAGAATTACGTGCTTATGTTTTATCTCATCGAGATGACCAAGAAGCATTCTACATTTATGTAGATAAGTTAAATACTGAGGCAAATTGGGTAGAAATGCCACCATCAGAATCTGTTGATGATTTGATGAATTTTCCTGAGTTTTTGCAGCGTCTTAGTAATGGTAAAAGATTAATTGAAAGTGAAGAATAACTATTATGATTTTTACTGATGTGGTAGAAGCAATAAAAGGGTTTTCAATTGAAGAAAAGTTACAAATTCAATTGTTATTGCAGCAATATTTAAGAGAAGAAAAAAATGGTGAACTCACTTTTCCTGAAAATATTGATGAATTAAAACAACAGTTTCTCAGCCGTCGTGAACTTATAAAGTTACCTCTAGAAGAACGAAAAAAGATTTTAGCGTCACAATCTGATTTAATGTTAGAGCATTACCAGCAAGACACAAAATGGCAAGAATTACAAATGGGAGACTTAATTGATTACTAATTCTTCTATTCCTAAACGGGGTGATATCTGGCTAACTAATTTTGATCCAACTGTGGGAGCAGAAATTAAAAAAGTAAGACCCGCTATAATTGTCAGTTCTGATGGTGTTGGTAAGTTACCAATTAAAATGGACAGGAGTATATTATTCCTATTTTAGCTGCGGAAGGTATTTCTGAACCTTTGCTTGGTTTGCAGTGGTTGAAAATATTGCCATTAGCTGTTAATTTTTCAGCAGGAATATTGACACTGGGTTAATATTAAATTGGTGAATTTGGAGTTTAAGAAAGTTTTATTATGGGCAGTTATCAAGAAAAAGAAAAAATAATAGCTAGATCATGTGTTTTAAAAGAAGCTGTTAGATGCTTAACAGAGGATAGAGATAAAAGTACAGTGGCATCTAGAGATTATGTTCGCCGTGTACATCAATTTATCCGTATTAATGGCACTCCCTTTGATCAGGAGATGATCAGTTTTCTGTCTGAGGAAACAATAGCTCGATGGGAACACTTCTATGATTCGATAACACAGAAGAGAAAAGCTGAAAACCTAAAAGTTGCATACTTGGCAGGACCAAATCCAGACAACGACCTTCAAGAACTTATGAATGTTGGTGTTTTACCTGAAAATGTATGGGCATTTGAAACAGACTCGTCTACTTATGAAGATGCTGTTTGGTCTACCCTAAATTCCAAATTTCCCTTTTTAAAGTTGATAAAAGGAAACATAGGACAGTTTTTTGCTGCGTCTCCACAAAAATTCGATATCATTTACTTAGATTTTTGTGGTCCATTACCAAGCAGAAACGAAAAGCAAAAAACTTTGGCAACAATTACTTCAATTTTAGCCCATCATGCAATTAATTCTCCAGGTGTATTGATTACAAATGTTTCACTTCCTAATCAACAACAAGATCCAAAAGGCTTTGATTTAATTACTAAATTAGTTGCTTCATATTTATACCCTAAAGATTTTTTAGAGCAAGAAGAATCTAATGAAGATAATGAAAACTGGGTTGAAGGCGCTATCAGTGGAAGTTTTAGCTTTAATAATTGGCTTACAGAAATACAAAATAATATAGATTTTTATTATGGTCAATATATAACAAGGCTGATAATAGATATTGCATCTGTAGTGGTTCCCTATAATAATTTTACTCAAAAACATGGTTTGTTTGAGCAGTTTTTTAATTTGAAGAATAAATCAGAACTCGAAAAAAGGATTAATGAGCTTTACCATGTTTCGGAAGAAGGAGAAGGTGGCGATATTATTGATGAACCTGGTCAAATGCCTATCCTGTGGACAGTTGCTTCACTTCATAGTCATAGGAACTCTCAAGACTTAAATTATCCGCAATTAATATATCAAGATCCTGAATACGAAAAATTTGGCAAGTTATTTTTAAGACAATTAAGTTTGATTGATAATGAATCTGAAATTATTAATAATTTTGAACGGCTGCATTTTTTGCTTGATGAAGGCTTTTATCAAAGCGAATTTTATAGTAAAAAATTTATAAATTTAGATAAACGACGATGGCATCAGGAAATGTATCAATTTTGTGACGTAGTTCTCTTTCATCAAATAAAAGAGTTACTATTTCGTCAAATAGCTGTTCCTTACCACGTTAATATCGAAAAGACGAAGCGGTGGACTTATCTTGCTAAAGATACGCAGATGTTTATGGATATGATTATCTTAGATGAATGTAGATATATATACGATTGGATGCCTACTGTTGATATGATAGAGGCTGGTATGGATTCTATTGATAGACAGCTATGTTATCGCTTTGCATTAGATGCTTTAGGGAAACATAGAAGATGGTATAATAATGAGTATTTCTTTGGAACATCTATCATCGGTCAATTTGAAGAAGGTTTTGAGGCAAAATCTCTAGAGCCAAGAATTAAGATCAATTAATAGTTAATAGTTAATTATAGAGTGAGAGCCGCTTCTGCTCAAGGTGTGGATTTTCATATATATATTCATCCACCTTTTCCTTTAACTGGTAATTAATCATGCAAATCACTATTTCACCACATCTACAAAGTACATATAAATTAATTCAAAATGCTTTCCCCAAGGGAATAGAATCACAATCTTATTTACCGCTTTTAGCATTACTCAGTGAGGAAATGTCAGATAGGAATTTAGCTGAAGTTGTAGCTTACTATAGCGGTAAAGATTATAGTGTTGTCCTCAATGATGTATATCGAGTGCAATCAATTGATGTACCCACATCCGAAGCGATCGCTAATTTAAAGGAAAGATTACTTGTGTGTGGTTATAAACAGTGGCTTGAGGAAGGATAAACTGTACTGCTAATCAATTATAATAAACTAATCACGAAAAAGGATGAAACAAAATGCAAGCCATTCTCCTCAGCAGCGAAGAAGTCGCAAAACGTGCCAAAGAATTATATGAAAATGGCATTCGTCAACAAGTTGAAACCGAGGAAAACATCGGTAAAATGATAATTATTGATATAGAAACAGGTGAATATGCTATTGATAAAACAGGCATAGAATCAGCACATTATTTACGGAATAAAAACAGATTTGCTCGACTTTTTGGTATTCGCATTGGTTACAAAGTGGCTGCATCATTTAGTGGAGAAATGGAGCGTGATTATCCATGATAACTGGCATTATCAAAAATGGACGTGCAACTGTTAATGTCATATTTCGATTAGAAAATCAACCAGATTTTACAATTGAATTTGTGATTGATACAGGGTTTACAGAGTTTCTTTCCTTACCGACCGCAGCAGTTAATCTCTTGGGTTTTCCTTGTGTTTATGATATGTATGCAACTTTAGCAGATAATAGCCGTGTGCTTTTACCAGTACATCAAGCTACCATTATCTGGAATGGAGAAGAAAGAGTAGTTAATGTTTTAGCTACAGGAAAGCGTCCCTTATTAGGAACTGCTTTACTTGACGGTTATAAACTATCTATCCAATTTACAGAAGGTGGTTTAGTAACAATTGAAGAATTATAGTTTAATATTACAGCACTATGTTAGGCGTTTAAATTCCTGAATTCAGTGGTAGAGAATTAATTTTTCCCTACCATTTTTCATAGATATTAAATGCGGTCTTTTCTTTCCCCTCAATGTGAATTATGACTATTTATTTCTCCACAACAGCCAATTTCAAAGGATACAAAGGCTCAGATCCATTTAACTGCCAAATGCTGAACACCAATACAGAAGCAACAGTTAACCATACACAAGAAAAAGATAAAATCATTCCCGCTAAAGGAACAGTTTGCCAATAAATTGCTGTTACGACTATAGCCGATAACCAAGGTCCTAAAATCACCACAGGAACAGCCGCACCTAATCTCCGTTCTACGGTAAAAATCGTATTCCAAGTATCTCCTAAAGCCAGATGTACCACAAACAGAATTAAAGGTAATACCAAAAATTGGTGATTCATTTCCTGCCAAACTAATACCGAAGAAATTACTCGCAATACAGCAATGAACATCCAAACTATGGGAAATGCTAAAGGTGGAGGAGACCATCTTGGTCTAATTACCTGATCATAAGTTGTCCGAGAACGGGTATTATCTAACAGTGAAAAAATGCGAGAACGGATACTTAATAAACCAAAAAATAACGCCGTGACTAAAGTGCTAAACCAACTGGGAAAAGCAGAATTATTGTCAATTAAAATTACTAATTTTTCCATTCCCAGTAACACAAGAATCATCACTCCTATTTGCAGAATAGTTCCTAATTTATAAACTAAAACTGCCTTGATATCTAGTTCTTGTGTGTCCGCTGCTGATGTATTTAGAGACTGTTGTTGATTGCCAGTTTTTACCCCCATCACCATGTTTACAAACTGTTCAAGTATGCCACTATTATTGGATTGATTCATAATTAAGAGATAGTGAGTAGTTTGTAGTTAGTCCGCTTAAATTTTAACTTAATTAATTGCCAAAAATTTTCTAAATTGGTGTGTCAATAAATAGAACTAGGAAATCATTCAATCATCAATCACCTGAATTTCATCAAGTTGATTAATTACCACATCTGCACCTTTAACATTATCTGCCCTCCCAATCCAAGTAATACCAATACAGCCAGCAGCTTTAGCATCACGTGCCATTTGCATATCACCCACAGAATCACCTACCATTAAAGTTGCCCCTGGTGCTACTCCTAAAGCTTGACAAGCTTCTAAAAACAGGGCTGGATCTGGTTTACTTGGACCCTCATCAACTCCCTTTTCCAGTTGCAAATAATCGCTTAATTGGTGATTAATCACAAATTTCTCTACATCTTCAGTAGTTGCGGCTGACAGAATCCCCAATTTTAATCCCGCTACTGACAAAGACTGTAATACCTCCAAACTACCCACAAATAAAGGTGAGGGAGTTTTGCTAACATATTGATCAGCCTCTTCTAAAGCTTGACGGGCAATTTTCAAAGATTCAAACCATCCTCTTCCAGTTTCCGCAATATAGGCTGCTGCTGCAACTTCCGTTTCTTTGCGACTCGCTACTGATATTAAACCCGCTGGATCTAAAAAATCGCCATTAATACCAAAAGCTATTAATAAAGGTTCACCAATACCGGGAATTTGCGCGTCTATTATCCGCGTTGCTTTTTGTGCCAACGTTATTAAATATGACTCGGAATCTTCTAAAGTCCCGTTTTTATCAAATAAAATTGCTTCAATATGAGAAAACGCAATGTTTTTACATTTAATAGTTACCATATTTTTCAGTTGTTAAAGAACGGGGAATAAGTCAATTGAATAGCCAATTGCCACAAAAAAAGAGGGAAAAACCCTCTTAATTCAATACTTTCATGATCTCAGTTGTAGGTAATTACAACTATCAATCTATGATTCAATAGCGGCTGGGATCTCTTCTTCAATTTCTGTTGCTGCGGGAATTTCTTCCTCAGCTACAGCTTCCACAGATGCAACTTCTTCAGCTACGCCTTCTTGAGGTGCAATTTCTTCAGCGCCTTCCACAGGTGCTACTTCCGCAGGTATAGTAATACCTTGCTGTTTAGCAAGCAATTGTTCCCGATACTTAGCTGCCATTTCTTCGGCCTTATCGTAAACCAAATCACGGTTCTTGATCATGTCACCGGGTTCAGGTTCTAACTGTTTGGTAGACAGTGAAATCCGTCCCCTTTCTGCATCCAAGTCAATGATCATTACTTTCACTTCATCATTGACATTGAATACACTATGAGGAGTGTCAATATGCTCGTGGGAAATCTCAGAAATGTGTAGCAGTCCGCTCACGCCACCAATATCAATGAAAGCACCGTAAGGTTTGATACCGCGAACAGTACCAATAACCACTTCGCCAACTTCCAAACGGTTCATCTTCCGCTCAACCAGCGCCCGACGATGGGAGAGAACTAAGCGGTTACGCTCTTCATCTACTTCTAGGAATTTCAAGGGCAGTTCTTCGCCTACCAAATCTTCCTTGGGTTTGCGAGTGCTAATATGAGAACCGGGGATAAAGCCGCGCAGTCCTTCAATTCGCACTAATGCACCACCACGGTTGGTTGCGAAAACACCAGAGCGGACAGTAGCATCTTCTGCTTGTAGCTGTCGTACTCGCTCCCAAGCCCGCATATACTCAATCCGACGAATTGAAAGGGTGAGCTGACCATCTTCATTTTCATCGGTAAGAATGAAAAATTCCCGTGTTTCGTTTGATTGTAAGACTTCTTCCGGGGCATCGACCCGGTTAATAGACATTTCTTGTATGGGTATATATGCTGCGGTTTTCGCACCTATGTCAATCAGAGCGCCGCGCGGCTCTATACTGAAAACTGTACCCGGTACGACATCTCCAGGGCTGAAGTGATAGTCGTATTTATCTAGTAGAGCAGCGAAATCTTCGTGGGTAAATCCAATTTCTGTAGCGGTTAAGTTCTGATTGACCATGCTAATGTATTCCTGGGTCTAGTCTCCGTAAAGGTTTTGTCATAAATTCAGTTTATTATGTAAGTAGGGGGATGACAATTTCCACTTACATTGCTGTCTTATCCTAGCTTAGAATAGCTAGTCTTAACACATATCAACTTCCAGACATAAAATTATATCATATATGGCAGTGAATAGGGAACAGGGAACAGGGAATAGGGAATAGGTGATATCTGAGTTTTAATTCCCACATTCCGCACTTCATTGTGTAGTACAGGTACGAGTGTAATAAGTGGCAGAAGTAGTTTAAGCATAAACATATAGTTTAGTTGGTAATAAATATAGGCAGTAATATAATGATTGCCAACGAATTCAAATTAATAAGGTGTTGACAATAAATTCAGGAGCAAAAATAAGAGAATGAATCTGAATTAAATAAAAATACCAAAAAATATAACCAAAAAGAAGAATTTGAGAGTAAAAACTTAGATCACTTAGGAATATTTTGAGAAGTTTTGAGAACATCTGCCCATTTCGGAGCATTGCTTTTAGTTGTTTTCTTTAATTGAATCTTGAACCGGATGCGTGTTTTGTTTAGTTTGGAGAAGTTGTATCTTTCAACAACAGCGTTTTGGAGGAAGTTTTCGTTTGAGTTGGGAATGACTGCTTGTAGCATATTGTTTTGGGAATCATATTATTTGCTCACTCCCAGATAAGCGTTAGCTTGCAACTGATTGACAGAAATTAAAAATTTTCTTTCTGTTCTTATAGTTCCTCCACTTTGTGAGTGGGCTGGTGGTTGTTGAAAAGGTGGTATGAAGGCAATGAAATTAAATGCTGTTAGGGTGGCAACAGCTAAGAAAAAGCGAGAACTCTTGATTTTAATTAACATTTTCAAGTTTTGCATAACAACCAGATTTACTAATTTACCAATTTACTTTTACCTGACCTCAACGCGGAATCTATCACCAGCTTTAAGATTATTAAGGAGAATAAATGCCGATAGATCTCCTCCTTGCCGCTGGTTTTCCTTCTCTGGAACGAGCCAAATTGAAGCATTAGATCCACCCTCTAGTGTTGAAGCAAATGGATACTCATCGCATTGTTCTCCTTTACGTCGAGGTATTGCGCGAAGGCAAGCTGCTTTACGATTTCCTCCTGATAATGCTCCTCCTATGTAAGTGAGTGTATTAGGGTGTCCGCGCCGAAAAGCTGATAATACGTGTTCTGCAATTGTTGGCATTCGATCTGAATAAATGATAAAAACAGGTAGTTCATCCGATTTAGATTTAACTGTGGCTGTAACTGCTTGATGACTACTGGACTCAGGTATACCGACAGATCGCACTATGAGTTCAAGTAAAGTTTGGAAAATAATGCCGCGTGGATTTGGCACACGCTTCGGAAGCGGGGTAGTTGCTTGAGCAACTAGATAACTCCCATCAATTTCAGTATATTCATCACCAATAATTCTCACTTGAGCAACACCATCATTTAATGCGCCTTTAGGAGCAATAAATCGTAGATAAATCTGTTCATTAATCTGACTCCAAGGAGTCGTTTCCATACCACCCGGAAGATTGACATCCTGGGGAATTACAAAAGAATTTGCTAAAGGACGATAACTAAAATTAGTATTGATAATTTCTTCTCTTGCTCGGAATAAAGACCTAGTAAATGTACCTACATCTCCTAACTGATTGAGAGTTGCATCCAAGGAAGGTAAAGAAGTTGCTCGTGAAAGACTATTCCAATATTTGATAGCTTTATCTGTAAAACTACCCTCTAATTGTTGTCTATAATCAGGAATTAATTGATTGACTAATTGTTTTGATGAACTAGATAAATTGTCATAGGATACCCCTGATTGAATACTCCAAGATAAAACTTGTACATCTTGAATAGGAACTTTATTTAAACTAGCACGTTGATATAAAGTGCTTAAAACATTAGACATTCTCCCATTAAGACGAGCTAAACGATAGCGATTTCCTGCACCATTGAGAGTATAGACCTTAGTACAATAATAATGTACAGGAATTTCATAATCTCCCGGTGGAATCACTTGGGAAGAATTTAAAGCATTTAAGTATAAAGTTTGCGGTGTAAATTGACCATTTAGAAGTTGTGAGGTAGTAGGATATAATTTATGTTCAGTTCCAGTAATGGGAATTTCATTACTTAAAAATGAACGCAATTGATCCTTAATCAGAGAGTTAACACCTTCTTGAAGAGGATCTTTCAAAGGTCCTGGAATTTTAGGGGTGTCAATACAAATTCCTAAAAAACAAACTCCAACTTTATAATAATTAGGTTTTGATAAATTGGACTCAGTTTGATTTGATGAATTAGCTGCTAAAACACGACCATGATTAAGTATTATTCCAGGCAAAGTTATACTACTCATAACCAAAAAAACAGCCAAAAAGTAAGTAATAAACTTTTTAGTCATTTTTTTCTGAAAAAATCTGATGACGAAAATAGAATTATGAATATTATCAGGATGTAATTTACTCATTTTCTGATTTCTCCTATCACAAATATCACTATTTAAAATCTGCCTTGAAGCATTCTACCTTTGATTTTGCTGACATACTTACCTTTAGTATTTACACATTCCTGCATTCTCTTATTGTGTTCTGGAGTAGTACGAGAATCAGATTTATTTCCTGCAAACAATACCCAAACAGCATCACTGTCACCAAATGCAGCTAGAATACTGTCAAATTGACTTTGACTTAAAAATTCATACATCGGTGTTTTTCTACTTACTGTGTCTATCTCTATTTGTTGATTATTACTATCAATATAAAATTTGCCGCGACGATTTGATACACTACTAATCATAATTTCTTCTCGTCCACGGTAGTTATTAGGTGGTCCGTCAACTATTTTGATGCAAATTTTTCCATTACGATTTAAAATCTCTCTCCAAGAATTATTAAACATAGTTCCTTGGCTATAATAAGCACCTGAAGGAAGTTTAGATTCTGGTTTTGGTGATGCAAATGCTAAGGGTGATATTAATGTAATTAATGCAGTTGTTATTGTGAAGTTAATAAACAAGTTTTTCATTTTTTCTCCAATAAGTTTTGTTAGGTATTATCTGTTATCTAAATGCAAACTACTTGTCCCCACATTGGTTTTATTGTTGTTCCTGGATCATCCTCACCGATACATTTAAACCATCCAACTTTGTTATTGCTTAATAATCCGTATGTTGCAACATGATCAGTATTAGACTCTCCAAATTCGACCCTGCTAATTGATGGACAATTATTGATAATATCTGTGGCAATTATAGTTAAAAATTTATCAGAATTTAAGATAGAATCTGTAGCCGGTCCTTTCAAACCAAACTCATAGGAAAACGGACGATTGGTAGGATAACTTTTGTAATGCTGAGAAATATCTTCTTGACCTGTATAAACAACTTTGACCTTTCTATTTTTCTGAATTTGTTTTTTTGCCCTTTGTAAAGCTGCATTACATTCAACGGATGGTTTTTTAGCTTGTGCTTGTGCTGATGATGAAAACAAGAATATAATATTGGTAATAATTAACCCAGTAGCAATTATTTGATTAAGCTGTCCCAATTGTACATTTACCTGCATTTTACACTCCTTTGAGTTTTAATTAGTTTGGCGCATCTAGGCATCATTCATTTAATGAAATTGACAATAATTTAGAGACATCATTTAATTAGTGAAGGTGTCCTTCCTTAAGAATAATATTTGTTTTTTCTTGATATTAATATGAAATGAGCTATAAGTACAGCTAAAATAATCACCCAAACGGAAACCATTTTAGGAGATTGTCCTTCAATCTGAAAATAATAAGGTATGCGAAAAATAATAACTGCCAAGGATATAAGTCTATAAAAATGACGAACCCAATAGTAAATAAAAAAACTAGCTAGTTTCAATTCTAGCCTAATAATAAATCTGGCGGCGATGAATGTGAGGATTGCAGCTACACCTAAATGGATAATATAACGAGTATAACCTGTCAATCCAGCAGTAATAAATTCCATCACTTTATAGTTTATAAATGCTGCTATAGTTATTAAAAAAATGGGTAAAGGATATAGCCAATAACCTATTGTTATCCAGACCATAAGAATAGGCAATGTAATTGTTCCTATAGCAACAACATCATCTGTTATAGTTCTCCTTCTGATTAACCAGTTTTCATAATCTCTGCCGTATTGAAGCTGGTCATTCACATCGTAACTATAGTCTGATCGAATCGGCTCTTTTTTTTCATGTTCGAGGTTGCTGGCAAGATTTTCATTAAAGATATCAAAAATTATTCCCAGAAAAGTCCGCTTGGATTTCGGCATAGATACTTACTATTTTAGGATATGTTTAATAGTCTTAAAGAAAAATTATATCACTAAAATCACCCTGTGCTGCAAAAGACTCACTCCCAGATAAGCGTTACCTTCCAACTGAATCGCCTCAGTTTAGCCCAAATTAAGTAGCTCCTACCCACAATGAGCAGAAGCCGTGTATTTTGGTTTTATTCACAAATGGTATTTCTGCGTTTTCTTACTTCTCCTGTCTATTCCTCTACCAACAGAGCCTCTATTTGAACCAGCAGTTTTTCCAAAGCTTTTTGCTTTTTAGGATTTTCCCAAACCTTCGCTTTTTGTAATTGACTCGATGCTTCCTTATAACGGTTTTTGAGTGAAGGTGGTTCTGGGTTTACCTGACGACTTGCCTTAATTCTTTCGTTAATCTGAGTTAGTGATAGACTGTCTGCTATCGTCGCCTCCAGGAGTGCAGTTCGTTGTGCTAAATCTTTGACGCGAGCGATCGCAGTAGCTTTGGTATATTCAATCTCACCTTTAGCCTCATTTTGCATTCGGTAGAGAAGTGAAACCACGTTATCAGTATCCTAATTTAACCTCAAACTTAAAAGTTGAAGTATACCTTCAGTTTCTTCGATTGGGTTCAAATCGTAAATGTAGTTTTTGTATACTACTTTTTGAAGTGCGGAATGTGGGTTTAAGACCTAAAACAGAATATCCGTTGCTACTATTATCAGTAACAACGGATATTATTAGCATATATTCCCTGACAAATGGGGAATAACTAACTACTTATCTTTCTTCTCAAAACGGGGGGGTTCGCGGAAGGCGATTGAAAAAAAGAGTACACCTATTGCTAGGGCTAAAATCAAGATGTAAGCAACACTTTCCATATTCTTCAGATCCTGCCTGTTGAGCCAGTAATTTTAGTTTACCAAACCGGGGAAAAAGCATGAAGTAGAAAAATCTACTTCACACCTGATCCAAGTTTTAAGCTTCCGTTCTCCGGCGAGTTGTCTTGTCACCCAGCTTCTGGAAAAGACCCCATTCAACTTGTTCTTCTTCAATTTCCACACCGGCAAATACATCACGGTAAATTGTCCGTGAACCATGCCACAAGTGACCAAAGAAGAATAATAGAGCGAATACAGCATGACCAAAGGTAAACCAACCTCTGGGAGATGTGCGGAATACACCGTCAGAGTTCAAGGTTTCTTTGTCAAATTCAAAGATCTCTCCACCTTGAGCTTTACGGGCATACTTCTTGACATCAGCGGGATCTGTAAAGGTTTTACCATTCAGATTACCACCGTAGAAACTGACAGTTACGCCAGTTTGTTCAAAGCTATATCTAGATTCTGCCCGACGGAAGGGGATGTCAGCCCGGACAACACCATCTTTATCGGTCAAAATGACTGGGAAGGTTTCAAAGAAGTTAGGCAAACGACGAACTGTTAATTCCCGTCCTTCGGCATCTGTGAATACAGCGTGACCTTGCCAAGATTCAGCAATACCATCACCCTTCACCATTGGACCTGTACGGAATAGACCACCTTTAGCGGGGCTATTACCAACATAATCGTAGAAAGCCAGTTTTTCAGGAATCTTTGCCCAGGCTGCGGTCAAAGAATCACCTTCAGCAACACTGGTTTGCACACGACGCTGAATTTCTTGACGGAAGTAGTCTTGATCCCACTGATAGCGGGTAGGTCCAAACAGTTCAATTGGGGTAGCAGCGTTACCGTACCACATAGTTCCGGCTACTACGAAAGCAGCGAAGAAGACAGCAGCGATACTGCTGGAAAGTACGGTTTCAATATTCCCCATCCGTAGGGCTTTGTAGAGCCTTTCTGGAGGTCTAACTGTCAGGTGGAATAAACCCGCGATAATACCAACTACACCAGCCGCAATGTGGTGAGCGACAATGCCACCGGGGTTATAGGGGTTAAATCCAGCCGGACCCCATTCTGGTGCTACTGGCTGAATACTGCCAGTGATGCCATAGGCATCAGATACCCACATTCCCGGACCAAATAATCCAGTTTGGTGGAATGCACCAAAACCAAAACAAAGTAAACCGGATAAGAACAGGTGAATACCAAACATTTTTGGCAAATCTAGCGCGGGTTCACCAGTGCGAGGATCTCGAAAGAGTTCCAAATCCCAGAAAACCCAGTGCCAAACGGCAGCCAAGAATAATAAACCAGAAAGAACGATGTGAGCCGCAGCAACGCCTTCAAATGACCAGAAACCGGGGTCTACTGCTGTGCCACCAGTTACGCTCCAACCGCCCCAAGATTCGGTTACACCTAAACGTGCCATGAAGGGAAGTACGAACATCCCTTGTCGCCACATGGGGTTAAGAACTGGATCACTAGGGTTATAAACGGCTAGTTCGTACAATGCCATTGAACCTGCCCAGCCAGCTACTAAAGCTGTGTGCATTAAGTGTACAGAAATCAGCCGACCTGGATCATTCAGAACGACTGTATGTACCCGATACCAAGGTAGTCCCATTGACTACAAGCCTCCAGGATAGTTATGTTTACAAGGCAATTTTCTTACTGAGGTTCACAGATGACGGAAACCGCCAATGAGAACAATCTCTGAGTTTTTTTATTGCTGATTTTGAGTTTGGCAATACCGACGCACTACCATAGTTTGAGTTCTTTTGTCAAGAACTAGCTGTTTGAGTGTTTGGGTAATTACTAAACAAAAATGAGAATATTCTAAAAAGTGTAACTATTGATGGAACGCTTTGCAAGGGTTTCTATTGTTGGGGTTACCTAGCTTATGGCTTAAATATCGCTATCAGTCTCCAAAAATGCTGGTTATAACCTGATTTATGGGAAGTAAGATGTGAAAATAATTTTGCCTGACTACTTGTATAGTACAATGGTATGTGTTTGAGGTAAATCAATAAATTATGATTTCACAAGAATTAGATCAAGTTCAAAAAGCAATCATCGCCATTCACAGAGACCTATTTGATGAAAGCCCTTCACCAATGAAGCTGCAAAAATTGTGTTATTATGCACAAGGGTATGCTTTAGCTGAAAAAAAAGAGTTATTTCCTGAAAATTTTCAGGCATGGCAGCATGGTCCAGTGATATATTGCTTGTACTATAAGTACAAGCAATATAAGTGGCATCCAATTGATGAGGATGTATCTGAGCCAGATGAAATTGATTATGAATATTTACAAGATATCGTCAGTGCTTATGGACGCTACGATGGAGCAGCACTTAGCACAATGACCCATAGAGAAAGACCTTGGTTAGATGCAAGGGGTGATTTGGACGAATCAGAAGGTAGCAATGCTTTAATTACGAAAGAATCTTTGCGTGATTACTTCGCTTCTAAGTTAAAAGCCAATGGCTAAAAAGAAGTTTAATACTATTGCGGATCAAGATGCAAAGTCTGTAGCAGAAGAGCGTCTTCGTGTTTCCTTTAATTACCTTGATTGGGACTCAGAAGAGTTCTTTTTTCATGGAATGGAAATCAAATATTATCAGAAATTCTTTGATTGCATATCAAGGATAGAATCCAGCACAGAAAGGGAAATAACTGAGCAAACACATCCTAGTTTATTACCTAAGTCGATCTT
The DNA here is from genome assembly GCF_009712025.1 of Dolichospermum sp. UHCC 0406. Lineage (NCBI taxonomy): Bacteria > Bacillati > Cyanobacteriota > Cyanophyceae > Nostocales > Aphanizomenonaceae > Dolichospermum > Dolichospermum sp. UHCC 0406. Next base: position 3,168 of record NZ_VILA01000027.1, on the reverse strand, counting down.
TAACTCCCAAACTTCAATTAGGGATTCATTTCCTCATGAGATAATTGCCAAGATTAAGAATAAGCTTTTTGTTCAAACAAAAGACGAAGAATCATCGCTAGATCAGGCTAGCGAAATAGCCTCAAGGGCTTTTGAAGTAAGATTGGGCAAAAATTATGGGCGAATTCATGGTTTCATTTGGAATAATACGTTCAATATTGTCTGGTTTGATCCGGCTCATAATTTGTACCCTATGAAGCGTGGAATAACAAAACATAAAGATATTGCAACAGTCAAGTCTTTTTCTTCCGATGAATGTTTACGGCTGCAAGAAATAATAAAGGAACTACATAAAGAAAATACAGAATTGTATGAGGCAATTTGTAATAATACAGATTCTCATCAACTCTAAACATTTAGTTATACATTATTTTTGAGGGGCTATAAATGTTGAAATTACCAGATAATCTCCCTACGTTACCCGAAATTATTGATAATCTGCCAAATATCTGCGGTTGGGAAAAAGAAGTGTTGACTGTAGTTAAACACGATGAGCCTATTTTTTTACCAACGACTAATCTGAAATTAGCAGATATTAATGCAGTATTTGCGATCGCTCTACATATGCACCAACCCACTATCCCAGCGGGAAATAATGGTTTATTGATCAGCAATTTACAATATATGTTTGCCCATCAACAAGAAGGAGATAACCACAATGCTGCCCCTTTTGCTAATTGTTATAGTCGCATGGGAGATTTTATTCCTGAATTAGTTGCACAAGGCTGTAATCCCCGTGTGATGTTGGATTATTCTGGTAATCTTTTATGGGGACTGGTACAAATGGGCAGAAGTGATATTCTAGATAATCTTAAACGCATCACCTGCAATCCTACCTACCAGCCCTATGTAGAATGGTTGGGGACTATGTGGAGTCATGCTGTCATCCCTTCCACCCCCATAGCAGATATTAAACTCCACATTATCGCTTGGCAACATTATTTTGCGGCAATTTTTGGTTGGGAAGCATTAGCAAGAATCAAAGGATTTTCCCCTCCAGAAATGCACTTACCAAACCATCCAGATACCTTGTTTGCATTTATCAAAGCCTTAAAAGAATGTGGTTATCGTTGGTTATTAGTGCAAGAACATACCGTAGAAACAATTAATGGTCAGCCTTTAAATTATAAACATTTACCACATCGGTTAATAGCTCGCAATTCCCAAGGAGAAGAAATTAGTATTACTGCATTGATTAAAACCCAAGGTTCAGACACTAAATTAGTCGCCCAAATGCAGCCATACTATGAAGCCAAAACTTTATCTAAACAAAAATTAGGTGATGTTGTCGTACCTCCCATAGTTAGTCAAATAGGTGATGGTGAAAATGGTGGTGTGATGATGAACGAATTTCCCGGCGGTTTTCAACAAGCTTGGGGGGATATGGTGCAAAATGGAGGAGGTAAAACTGGTGTTGTTGGTGTTTGCGGTACAGAATATTTAGAATTATTAGCAGCCGCAGGTTGTCAGCCCGCAGACTTTCCTCCCTGTCAAGCAAGTGGACAACATCAAATCTGGGCGCAAATTCCTGAAGGTAATTATCAACCGGATGCTGTAGAAAATGCGATTCAAGAACTGAAAAAAAATCACCCCAACTTTCAGATTGATGGGGCATCATGGACAAATCATATTAGTTGGGTGCAAGGATACGAAAATGTTTTATCTCCCATGTACAAATTTAGCAATTTATTTCATGAGAAATTTGACGATTTATTATCTGATCAATCCAGTGTAAATCTGACTCAAGATAGTCAATACCGCCAACTGCTATTACATAATCTCTTATTACAAACTAGCTGTTTTCGTTATTGGGGACAAGGGACTTGGACAGACTACGCTCAGGAAATTTACCGCCAGGGAGAGCAATTACAAGAAAGACTGGGAAGTTTGAAAGCCCCTGAGTAAGCATTGCGTAGCAATGCCTTATGTGCTTTTAGACAAGGGATGAAAAGCGACTCAGGTGGTTTTAACCACCGTCAAGATTTTGCAAGGCGCAATACATTTAGCCATCTTCAACCAACTATAGTAGTATAGGATGGGAGGTGAAAGGATGCTAGTTTTTGAGTTTAAAGCTTACGGAAAATCAGTTCAGTTAACAGCAATAGATGATGCAATTCGGACTGCACAGTTCATTCGTAATAGCTGTATTCGGCTATGGATGGATGTTCAAGGTATAGGTAAAAACGACTTGCAGAAATATTGTGCTGTACTGGCGGCTAATTTCCCTTTTGCTGATGAACTCAATTCAATGGCTAGACAATCTTCTGCTGAACGAGCATGGGCTGCTATCACTCGGTTTTATAATAATTGCAAGAAAAGCATTCCTGGTTTAAAGGGTTTTCCTCAGTTCCAGAAAGACTGTCGTTGGAGTCGAATACAAAACAAGTGGTTGGAAACTGGCTTCGGACCGCAAGTTTATCACTTTCACCGATAAAAAAGGGATTGGGCGATTAAAACTTAAAGGAACTCGTGATCTGCATTTTTACCAAATTAACCAAATTAAACGGGTAAGATTGGTAAAACGTGCGGACGGTATTTATGTTCAATTTTGTATTAATGTCAACCGTCAAGAAGATATAGCACTATCAGGAAATACAATTGGGTTGGATGTAGGTTTGAAAGAATACTACACTGATTCTGAGGGCGTAATGATTGAGAATCCCAAATTTCTCCGTATTGGAGAAAAGGTTCTTAAACGTTCGCAACGTCGTGTTTCCAGAAAGGTAAAAGGTTCAAAAAATCGGGGCAAAGCTAGACAAATTTTAGGAAAACGCCATCTCAAAATAAGTAGGCAACGTAAAGACCATGCTGTGAAGTTAGCACGGTGCGTAGTTCAGTCTAACGACTTGATAGCTTATGAAGATTTGAGGATTAAGAATTTGGTGAAAAATCATTGTTTAGCTAAGTCAATAAACGACGCATCTTGGTATCAGTTTCGTGTCTGGCTTGAATATTTTGGCAAAGTATTTAAGAGAGTCACGGTGGCAGTAAATCCACAATATACTAGCCTTGAATGCTCTAGCTGTGGTGAAGTTGTTAAGAAAACTCTATCTACGAGGACACACGTTTGTCAGTGTGGCTGTGTGATGGATAGAGATGGTGCGATTCGTTGTTAGCTGAATCACGGTA
>NZ_VILA01000026.1:359450-406835 GCF_009712025.1 Dolichospermum sp. UHCC 0406 | reverse complement strand
CGAATTTACCATCAAATTTTCTTCATACTCATTTATTGGCTTGATATTAACATGGTAATACTGCCCTTTTTATCTATTCATAGAAGTTACATTTTGTCAAAAAAAATTAGATGCGTTTCCCCTGCATTTAGTCCTAACACTGCTAAACCTCGATTTTTTATAAGCGGTGGTGATGGACGCATTGTCAAACTCTGGGATTGGGATCAAGACAAAAAAAAATGGAAATGTCAAGATAATTTGAGAGGATACGCTAATCGCCTCTGGTCAGTGGCATTTAGTAAGAATGAAAATCAATCAATTTTTGCTTGTGGATGTGAAGATAATAACATTCATATTTGGAATTACAATGATCGCACACATATTCCTAGTTACACCCTTTCCAAACATAAGGATTGGGTTTGGTCAGTAGCCTTCAACCATGATGGAACACTTTTAGCTAGTGCTAGTGAAGATAAGACTATTGGTCTTTGGCAGTTTAAAGATAACAACTGGAATCTTATAAATCCTGAAGCAGAAAATACATCACAAACAAACCACTTACTTAACATAAAACATACTAAACGCGTTAGATGTGTTGCTTTTCATCCTACGGAAAATATTTTAGCTAGTACAGGGAATGATAATATAGTTATTCTATGGGATCTAAGAAATCTGAATAATATAAAAGTATTATCCAAATTTACGAATCACACCGACCGAGTGTTATCCCTAGCTTTTAGTCCAGATGGTCATTTCTTAGCTAGTAGCAGTCGGGATAAGACTATTCGTTTGATAGACATTGTAGATAGTGAACCAAGCAATGACCAGCAGTCAAACTCTTCGGTTTTGGAAAAACAACTGGAGGGGCATCAAGATCAAGTTCATAGTATTGCTTTTATTAAAAACACTGAAGGTTTAGTTTTTCCAAAAGAACAGGAAAATCCTCCAGAAACCCAGGAAATTAAACCCTTTTTGGTTAGCAGTGGTTTTGATAGACAACTGATATTATGGGGGATTAATCACAATAATACCTCTGTGGAGAAACTATGTTCTGTGAATGAAGGTCAAAGAATACTTTCTGTTGCGTGTCACCCCACAGAACTAATTATTGCTAGTGCCGGGCATGATCGCATTATTATACTATGGAAAATAGAAAAAAATGAAAAAAATGAATATGTATTCAAAAAAATCAAGATACTTAAAGGACATAAACGCGCTGTAGAATCTATAGTATTTACTCCTGATTGCAAGAGGTTAATTAGTTGTGGACAAGACCAGACTATTAGGTTTTGGGATGTAGAGGTAGATAAGAATAAGGAGATTAGTAAAATTAATATTAGTCTTCACACCATAGAACTTGATAAACCGTACCAGGGTATGAATATTTCTGGAGTTAAAAATTTAGATCCTGCCCAAATATCTGTTTTAGAAGAATTAGGAGCTTCAAGAGATTAACAAATAAGCTGGTTGAATCAAAAAAAACGGAACTATTAAGTTTTATTCTTCCAAAAATTCAAAATGCCTTAAACCTTCTTCAATTCCTGCCGCAAACTCAGCTTTTGCTAAGTAACGATTTTCGTTTGGGTTTTCGTTGTGCCAATCTAGTAATTCTTGTTTAGCATTTGCAACAATAATACCTTTTTCTTTTCTATTGGCAAAGAGGGCAATATCATTACCAGAGTCCCCACACGCAACTGTTTTGGCTGGTTCTATTTCTAAATATTCGCGGACAAAGGTCATGGACATACCTTTGTTGGCTTTACGTGGTAGGATGTCTAGGTCTTTGTTATCACTATAAATAACTTGAATATCTAAACTTTGTTGGAGTAAGGCTTTTTCTAAGTCTGATACTATTTGTAGAGCCGTTTTTTCTTGGAGAAAATAGCTAACTTTAAAAGGTCTTTGCTCACTTTCCGGCTGTGGTTTTAATTGAGTAAAATTGGCAGCTATTTTTACAACTAATTCTCTATCCCAATCTTCAGATAGATTCTCTGACCACTGATTATTAATAATCAATTGATCTTGATGATTATAAGAGTAAATTTCTGTACCTACGGCGCAAATGAGTATATTTGGCTGTAAAAGTGCTATTTGTTTGTGATTTTGTTGTTGTTCTAGTTGCTGATACAGATATAGCGATCGCCCAGTGGAGTAAACAATTTTTGTATTGTGTTGCTGACGATATAGTTCTAATTTGCGATTCAGTCCTTCCATTGCTTGATCATCACCCACGAGGGTGTGATCAAGATCGGTAATGAAAAGAAATTGAGTCACAGACAGTATGCTCCTTATATATAGTCGTTTTCAAACCAAATTCGCCTGACTATACCACAACTTGAAACCGAGTTGCAAAAAACTCAACTAAATGTAAAGTTAATTTATAGTAGTGAAATTGACCTTGACATTTTACCCCATACCAGCGATAAAGGTCAAGCAATGCAGTTTTTACGACAGAAGTGGAAATTTGCAGCCGAGCAGACTGTTGTTTGTGGCGATTCGGGTAATGATATTGCTTTATTCGCTGTCGGTCAGGAACGGGGAATCATTGTCGGGAATGCTCGTCCAGAGTTACTCCAATGGTATCATCAGCATCCTGCGGACTACCGTTACCTCGCCCAAAACCGTTGTGCTGCTGGGATTATGGAAGGTTTAAAATATTTTGGTTTCCTAGAATGATTAGCTATCTTAAAGGTATTGTCGCCGGTGTCCAAGCCATTACTCCTAATCGCGTCATCTTGACCTTAGAAGTCAATGGCACAGGTTACGATTTACAAATTCCCCAACGTCTGGCTAACCAGTTAACCTCAACTGGGGATGTGATCCAAATCTTTACCCATTACCAGATTCGGGAAGAAGTACCCATGCTTTACGGTTTTTCTTCTCCTTCCGAACGGGATTTATTTCGCCATTTGCTCAGTGTTAGCGGTATTGGTGCAGCATTAGCGATCGCTCTCTTGGATACAATGGAATTACCAGAGTTAGTCCAAGCCATTGTCGCTGCTAACATCCAAATGCTAATTCAAGCCCCTGGAGTGGGCAAGAAAACCGCTGAACGCATTTGTTTAGAACTAAAGAGTAAACTCATCGAATGGCGCAAATCAGCGGGCTTCTTTGTGGCTACAGGGGGACCCGCACCAGGAATTTTAGAAGAAGTGCAAATGACTCTTTTCGCTTTGGGATATACTGCCCATGAAGTCAGTCACGCTTTGCACACAGTTAGCGAAAATATTGGTTTACCCAAAAATGCCTATGTGGAAGATTGGATTAGACAAGCGATCGCCTATCTTAGCAGTAGTGAAGTAGAGTGTTCCTAATTCATGATCAATAATAATCCCTATGCTTGGATAAATGAATCTCTCGCCACTATTCATCGGGCTGACTGGTATCGTTCCGTGCAAACTATTCACAGCCGACCCGGTGCAACTGTGGTCTTATCTGGGCAAGAGGTTATTAATTTTGCCAGTAATGATTACTTAGGATTAGCAGGAGATGAACGCTTACAAATAGCCGCCATTACTGCTATTCAACAATTCGGCACTGGTAGTACAGGTTCTAGATTACTCAGTGGGCATCGAGAAATACATAGAGAATTAGAACAGGGAATCGCATCTACTAAGCAAACCCAAGACGCATTAGTATTTAGTTCTGGTTATTTAGCAAATTTAGGGACAATTGCGGCCATAGTCGGCAAAAGAGACTTAATTTTCTCTGATGAATATAACCATTCCAGCTTAAAAAAAGGGGCAATTCTCAGCGGTGCAACTGTCATGGAATATCCGCACGGTGGTACTGCAGTACTGCAAGAAAAGTTATGGGAACACAGGAAAAATTTTCGCCGCTGTTTGATCATCACTGATAGCGTCTTTAGCATGGATGGTGATTTATGTCCATTACCCCAACTGCTAGATTTAGCTGAAGAATTTAGGAGTATGCTACTGCTCGATGAAGCTCATGCTACGGGAGTCATGGGAAAAACTGGCGCTGGCTGTGTAGAACATTTTGGGTGTACAGGGAGGGAATTAATTCAAATTGGCACATTAAGTAAAGCCTTGGGAAGTTTAGGCGGATATGTAGCCGGAAGTAGCTCCCTGATTGACTTTTTACGCAATCGCGCCCCCAGTTGGATTTATACCACCGCCCTTTCTCCCGCAGACACAGCAGCAGCAATAGCCGCTATGAAGATAGTGCGAGAAGAACCGGAAAGGCGATCGCAACTGTGGCAAAATGTCAATTATTTAAAACAATTAATTACAGAGAATTTACCTAATTTAAAATTATTACCCACAGAATCGGCGATATTATGTTTTCAATTATCTAGTGCAGCAGCCGCATTAACAGCCGGAAAGTATTTGCGAGAATCAGGAATTTTTGCCCCAGCTATTCGTCCCCCCACAGTTAGCACCAGTCGGATTAGAATATCTGTCATGGCTACCCATGAGTTAGGACATCTTCAGAAATTGGTAGAAGTGATCAAAAGTATGGAAGGGTAAGGCTTTATTGAGTTTAGCAGCGATAGCGAAGCACTGCTGCAAGCAGTTCGCCTGGAATGTTACGGTAATGAAAATTATTTCGCGCAAAGTCGCAAAGGAGCAAAGACGCAAAGAAAGAGATTTTCTTTTTAACCCATTGTAGAGATTTAGCAAAAAATTAAATCCTGGATATCCTGATTCTGACAATTATTATATAATCAATTTTGCTTACCTACTTATCAATAAGTAATCTCACTGGAAAATTTTATGCCTGTTTTTCTACAAACTCTGAAAGAGCAAGGTCTTCTTAACCAAGTTCAGATCACAATATGTAATGTAGGTTCACGGAAACTATCATCAGCAGATGATTATGGCGCTGGAGATTGGAACGTTTTTGCACCTAACTTAACTATTTATGGTTTTGATGCTGATGCTGATGCTTGTGAAGCGGCAGAAGCCGAACTGGAATCAAAAGGAATAAATTGGACTGAAAAACATATTCCTTTAGCTCTGGGTAAATGTATAGGTGCTGTTACTCTATATGTAACTAAACACCCCATGTGTAGTTCATTGTATGAACCAAATGAGCCATTGCTTTCCAGATTTGTAAATTTGCCAGAATTAGCAGGTTTGGATTTTACTATAGAAATTGAGACAACGACATTAGATGCTTTTTGTCAAGCAGAAGGAATTGAGACAATAGATTTCTTGCAGATAGATGTGCAAGGTGCAGATTTAGACGTTTTACAAGGAGCATCTGAGATTTTAACACGTGGGGTGTTGGGGGTGCAGATTGAAGTTGAGTTTTCGCCTTTATATTTAAATCAACCTTTGTTTGCTGATGTGGATACCCATCTCAGAAAAAATGGTTTTACATTATTTAACTTAGCAACTGCCTATCGTCCTCGCGCCCGTTCACCAATAGTATCAAAAAATCGCTCTGGACAGATACTCTGGGGAGATGCTTTCTATCTTCAAGATCCTATAGATAAAAATGTCAATCCTGTTGTTAAAGAACCTGGTAAAATCTTCAAAGTAGCTTGTGTAGCTGATGTTTTAGGTTTTCCTGATTACGCTTTAGAGCTATTAGAGTACCTGACAGTTAATTATGGAGACAATCCACAATACAACTTTGCCAAAACTATTATGAAGAGTTTATCTCAATTTCCCGAATTAGTAGAACAAGGCTTAGATTCCCTAGCTGTAGTTAATAATATTCGTCCTTATGTTAATAAATAAACTCAAGTTCGTAGTGAGGACTTCAGTCCTCATTATTCAAAATCTGAGTGATAAATCACTCACTACTAACTAGAATCAATATTGAGTCTCTAACATAATCAAATCAAAATCATGGAAAACCAAGAGCAGCGTTTGTAATAAGTGAAAAACTTCTATCTTTTCTACAGGGTTGCCAGTCAGAGGATTAAAAGGTCTAAACTTTTGCCAATATTCCACTAAAGACATCATTGATAGAGACTGATCAAATAAAGGTAACAAGCAGAGAGCCATTAAGCTATCTATATTAACCACATCATTCTTTAAACCTAAATCTTGAGACAGAGAAAAGACTTTTCCTTCTGTTACACAAGTTATTCGTAGGTTGGGTTGAGGTAACAAAACCCAACATTACCAATGATTTCGTTGGGTTATGGCTAACGCCTCCCGTCAGGGATACGTTCTATTGCTTGGCGTTCACGCAGTGTCCCCCAGGGATACGTTCACGTGACCCAACCCAACCTACCATATAATGACTTTTTGAGGCTTAACCGAGCATTATTGGGAAGCGATGCCTACGGCGAGCGAAGCTATCGCCCTCTTTCAGCAGTCTTTACAACTCAATGAAAGCATTGGGGATATCCAAGGTAAAGCCATGACATTATGGTGGTTAGGGCATATCGCAAAACAACAAGGATGACAATTATGAAGCCGCTAAATATGGCAACTAGAAGATGAATATGAGCAATTACCATAGGTTTTATAGGCAATTAGGATATTATAAAAATAGCGTAAAAGGTGAATCAGATGGTTGTCACAATTTCTGAAGCTAAAAAAAATCCAGTTGGAGCTTTGCTATCAAATCTAACATGGGAAACTCTGGAAAAATTAGATGCAGATTTGGCAGAAACTGGAGCGCAGTTAACTTATTTAGATGGGTATTTAGAAATTATGACTCCTTTATCTGATGCCCATGAAGAACCTAAAAATACTTTAGGTCAGCTTTTAGAGATTTATATGCGGGTGAAAAATATTCGTTTTTATGGACGTGGTAGTACAACAATTGGGACAAAAGAATTAGGCGCACGCAAAGAACCAGATGAGTCTTATTGTCTGAGTAAACGCAAACCAGTTCCAGACTTGGCAATTGAGGTAATAGTCACCAGTGGTGGAATTGACACCCTAGAAATTTATCGTCGAGTCGGAGTATCAGAGGTTTGGTTTTGGCAAGATGGTGTAATTTCGGTTTATTGTTTGCGTTCTACAGGATATGATTTAGTAAGTAAGAGTGAATTATTACCAGAATTAGATTTGCGGTCACTAGAGTTTTATTCTCGAATGGCAGATCAATATGATGCAGTGAATGCTTTTATGCAATCGTTGATGTAGAGAAGCGATGCCTACGGCGAGGGAAGCTATCGCCCTCTACCAGCAGTCTTTACAAATCAGTGAAAGCATTGGCAATATCCAAGGTAAAGCCGCGACTTTGCACTGTTTAGCTAACAAATGGCAAACAGTTAAGGTACTTTCTTAAACTTCCAAATTTTGAAAGTGCTGCAACAAACATCAAAACAAGAAACTGATGGTATAAATATGCTGGTGATCAAGCTATCCTTAACTCCTTATCTTCATCGCTATTATTATTTTCTTCCATTTTTATTCGATAGATAATTCCATTCAAACTTATAAAAGAGACGTTTCATGAAACGTCTCTACATTGTTTTTCAAAACATCTAATCAACTTTAAACCTAGCTAACAATTCCTCACGGGAAAGATTAGATAAATTAAGTAATAACTGGGTTCTTTCCGTTAAAGAAAGTTCCATCATCGGAATCACAATAGTAGATAACTCCTCATCTAAATTACCAAAACGCACCGCTAACAAACTCTCGACCATCAAACGCTGTCCGTCTTGTTGTCCTTCCTGTCTTCCTTCCTGTCTTCCTTCTTCTATTCCCTCTTGTTTCCATTCTTCACACTGTTTAAGATATGCTGGTGATAAACTCATAATTAACTCCCTTACTTCTTCATCATTGACATCACTATTCAATTCTAAATTTTTCTGCCAAGATGCGAAAATTGCTACCAGTTTGTTCAATTTATCATTCTCTCGTGAAAGTTCAACAACTTTGCTGATAGCTTCAGTTTGAGTTTTGCCTTTTCCCATTGCCCTTAACCATAGTGTATCCTCTATTATGGGTAATTGGTTAATAGCAACAATAGCCGCTTTCTGGTATTTTGGCAGAAAATAAACTCCTTTTTCCCATCCCTCCTTTGTTTTTGCTCCAAACCCTTCCAAGATTCTTTCAGAACAAGTTGGTGTTAAAATCCATAGAAAGGGTAATTCTTCTTCAGAGATAGAACGTTTTTCTCTTTTTGCTTGTCTTAACAATTCACCCTGAACGCTATACAATTTTAACAAACAACTTCTAATTTCTATCTCATTACGTGCATTACGGTAAGGTTCAAAAAGACAGCTTGTAACTGCCATTTTTCCTAATAATCCTAATTCTGAATTTATAACTGTTGTTGTCGGAACAAACCAAACATCTATTTCCTGAACTTCGCTTTTTACATCTTTACTGGTTTTGACCTCTCCTAAAGGTGCTAATAATTCTTCTAGATATTCTTTAGCAAGTTGGTCGTGCGGTTGTCTTGTCATAAATTAGTATTTTCTTATATCAGTATATAAAGTTTTATTATCCCGATTCTCAAAGCGTGAGGGAAATTATCAATAATCTGCACAAATCAAGGCATTAGACCTTTATGATACAATAATACTAACTCAATTAAGAACTCTCCCCTAATTTTTTTCATTTTCCAATCATCAATCCATGAACAAAAGGTGATCAAAAAGTCGGGGATCTCGGTTATTTGTATCACCTATCACCTACTGCTATGACCTTTGACTTTCCTAATACCGCCCTTTCCGTAGCTGGTTTAACCGACTATCTAAAATTACTCTTAGAACAAGATGAAATTCTCAGACAAGTGTGGGTAACTGGAGAAGTTTCCAGCACCAATCATCACCAGAGTGGGTTATTTTTTACATTAAGAGATACTGATAGTACAGCCGCGATTAAGTGCGTGGCTTGGAAAAGTCAAGTAGCAAAATTAGCACAAATGCCAGTTCCTGGTGAACAGTTAATTATTTTAGGCAGTATTCGTATTTACCCGCAACGGGGAGAGTATCAATTAACAGTGTGGCAAGCCTTACCTGCTGGTGTAGGTTTACAGGCATTACGCTATCAACAACTGAAAAATCGCTTACAGGCTGAGGGACTATTTGATACAGAGAGAAAAAGATACTTTCCCTCACATCCGCAAATTATCGCCGTTATTACGTCCCCAACAGCAGCCGCTTGGGGTGATATTCAAAAAACCCTTAAACATAGATATCCCGGCTTACACATCTTATTTTCTCCCGCAACAGTACAAGGTGAACAAGCACCAGCATCTATCGTAAAAGCCATTGAACGGGTTAAAAAAGATGGACGTGCAGAAGTATTAATTTTATCAAGAGGTGGTGGTGCTGTTGAGGAATTAGCTTGTTTTAATGATGAAAGAGTGGTTATGGCTGTTGCTAATTGTCCAATTCCCGTTATTACTGGTATTGGACATGAAAGGGATGAATCCTTAACTGATTTGGTGGCCGATTTATGCGTACATACACCAACAGCCGCAGCGGAAACCGTAGTACCTGCATTGGCTGATTTGCAAATTCAACACCAACAGCGAATTACAGGCTTGTGTACAGCCGTAAATTCATCATTAGCAGCTAGGGAAAAGCAACTTCAAGGATTAAAACATCGGTTGCGTCAATTGCGGTTAGATAGACAAGTAGAACAGGAAAGAGACAAGTTATCTTGGAAACATCGGCAATTATTACAGGTAACAACGGGAAAATTACAACAGGCCGACCAACACTTAGAAATGTTACGACAAAAATTGGCTAGTATTGACCCCAAGTCCGTTTTACAGCGTGGCTATGCAGTGGTGATAACAGAAAATGGTGTAATTCCTCGTTCTGTATCAGAATTAACTATAGGAGAAAATTTAGTGATTCAGTTGGCACAAGGTAAGGTAACAGTTAAAGTTATAGAAGTTACTGAAGGTTGAGTTCTGGAAAATATATTTTCAGACTTGAGGCTTCATACTCAGGATGCTCTACTGTACGCTGTAAGCTATGTCCTATCATGATTCTGCCTTATTACAAAAAATCTCTGTCGAGATTTGTCAATCAATTATTGCTATTCAAAAACAGCAACCAGAATTCTTGATTGCAAAATATCGAACTATTAACTGGCAAATATCTACAAATAAATCGGCTTTAAGTACAAAATTCACAGCCATACTCAGTCAAACTCAAAGCTGGGATGAATTATTACAAAGACTGCAATCATCACTTAAAGCGGTGCTTGTTCCCGCAGCTTTTGATTCACAAATACTATCAGATTTAATATCTGCTGTTGAGCAGCTAAATCCAGAAAATATTGATGTAAATACTAACCATTTACTCCAACGACAATCTGCTAGTATAACTATTTTGCTTTTAGATGCAGAAAACCTGCAACTAAACACGAATACAGAAAAGTTTTTAACTACAATTTGTCATTGTCCTGTACAAGTTAAAATTGCTTTTGCTAATTGGTCAAATCGCGGAAAGTTGGATGTAGAATTACATGAACGTGGCTATGATTTAATTCATGTTCCTGCTGGTAGAGATAATGCTGATGGTAAAATGATTGCGGTGGGTTCTTCTATTCATGAACGCTATCCTCATGTGAAGGAGGTGTTTGTTTGTTCGTCAGATAAGGTAATGACAAACTTATGTAATACACTACAACAAAATGGGATATTAGTTTATCAAGTTACTCAGCATGGAGAAAATATTAAAGTATTCAATAGTTTAACAAGTGAAACTATTAATTATTCTCTTAAACCTTTGCCAGAGATACCATCTATAGAGCAGTTTCTTTTGCAAATGAAGGGTTTGATTAAATTACAACAAAAACAAACTAAAAGTTATTGGATTAAGCTTTCGATTCTGTCTAAATTATTTAAAAGCAAACATCAATTAACCATTAGCCAAATTATTGCTCATCACTTTCCCGGTAAGCAAGCCAAAGACGTATTTATTCACTATCCATCTGAGATTGTAGTTCATCAAATTGATGAGAAATCTGAATTATATGTCACCCTTTTTGAACATCATCAATCGAAATCAGAAAATACTCAGGATAATTCACAACAGGAAATTCTGACATCAAAAGTATTATATCCTATTAATTCTTCCGCAGATTTAGAGCAAGCAATCAAGAATATTTTGACTAATTTAAGCAAGGTAGATAATCATAAATCTGTTGATATTAGTATTTTGGCAAGTAAATTTTATCAGCAATATGGTAAACCAATAACTGAACAAATCAAACAATTAAAGATTGGGGGTAGTTTTGCTAAATTTCTCCATTCTTGTCATTCTTTGCAAATTCAGCAAGTCGGTAAAAAATGGGAAGTGGGTGTGAAAAAATCTGGACTATGATTTGTTGGATTTGGATAATTAATTTGATTTAGAGGATTAAACCCAGAATACCGAGATAGACTGTACTATAAATATAGTCTGTAAAGAAATGTAAATATTATGATGCTACAAGATAAAGTTATTGTCATTGTCGGTGCTACTGGTGGTATTGGTTCTACCTTAACTCGTCAGTTATCCTCCACTGGTGCGAGGTTGGTACTTGTAGCTAGAGACGGGGAAAGTTTAGCAGCATTAGCTAATGAGTTATCAGGAGAGGTGCTGACAGTTCCTACTGATATTACTCAACCTCAACAGGTAGACGCATTAATTCAAAGGACAATAGCTCAGTTTGGACAAATTGATGTTTTGGTAAATGCAGCCGGAGCGGGTATTCTCAAAGCCTACAACACCATTGAATCGGCAGATTTAGATGCAATGCTGGATTTGAATTTAAAAGGCTGTTTTTACACCACTCAAGCCGCAGCGAAGGAGATGCAAAAACGGAAATCTGGTCATATTTGTAATGTTGTCGGTATTCTTGGTAAACATTCAATGCCTATGGCTGCGGCTTATTCTGCGTCTAAGTTCGGTGTGGTGGGTTTTAGTAAATGTATAGCGGAAGAACTGAAACGCTTTGGGGTGAAAATTACGCTTTTTTACTTTGGGGGGATAGATTCTTCTTTTTGGGATAAGGTAAATTTAAAAGTAGATCGGAGTAAAATGCTGAGTTGTGAAACTGCGGCAAATGCTATTTTTTATGCTTTATCTGCCGAACCCCAGGCTATACCCATGGAAATTAATATTCAACCTGAGAGTCATTTATTTTTTTAGTATGTCATAGATAAAGGTGATAGTAAATACTGGATTTAAAATAAATTATGCTGCAAATTGATCACGTTCACTTTTATGTCGAAGATGCCCAAAGGTGGCGAGATTGGTTTGTTTATTGTCTTGGTTTTCAAACAGTAAATGATGGCTTTTTTCCAAGTCTTTCTCATCATCAAAAATCGTTACATACTCGGACAGAAGTGGTGAAAAGTGGATCTGTCTACTTTTTACTTTCTTCTGCGATTTTACCGACTAGCCCGGTGGCTGAGTTTTTGCGTCAACATCCTCCCGGTGTGGCTGATATAGCCTTTGTAGTTGATGATGTGGAAGCTTTGACAGCAAGGGCTATAAGTAATGGGGCCAGGATTCTCCAACCTGTTGAAGATGCTGGATTTTGTCAGTATGCCAAAATTGCTGCTTGGGGTAGTTTAAATCATACGTTAATTACTAAAAATACAGCAAGAATAGCAGATAACGAAAATATTTTACATGATTCTATTACGGCGATTGATCATCTAGTTTTGAATGTGGGAGTTGGTGAATTAGAAACTGCTGTTAATTGGTATCAAAAAATATTTGATTTTCAACCTCAACAAACTTTTAATATTAAAACTGATCGTTCTGGTTTGCATAGTCAGGTAATGATTTCACCTCATGGTAATATTCAATTACCAATTAATGAACCGGCTTCGCCTAGTTCGCAAATTCAGGAGTTTTTGGATGTAAATCGAGGGGCAGGTATTCAACATATTGCTTTATTAATACCTGATCTTGTGAATGCAATTTCTCGATTTCGCGCTGCTGGTTTATCTTTTCTTTCTGTTCCCCAAAGTTACTATTCCCAGCTACAACAACGATATAAATTTTCTCTGTCAACTGAAGAATTACAAGCTATATCTCATCAGGAAATTCTGGTAGACTGGCATGAAAATTCTCACCCAGGTCAGTTATTATTGCAAATTTTCAGTCAACCAATTTTTTCAAGACCAACTTTCTTCTTTGAGTTTATTGAACGTCGTTCTTTTGCCCAAGGTTTTGGAGAAGGTAATTTTCTGGCTTTATTTCAAGCTATTGAACGTGAACAAATTAAACGCGGTATTGATTTCCCTTCAAGCCAGGGAATAAATTCCCTGTCTAAAAGCTAAAGTCGGTTAAAACCGACTATTTTATCAGCATAAATAGGATAATTTTTAATCCTCACCTACTTACTGGGAACGTTGAATATTACCTGCTTTTACCCAACCTTCTTTATCGGTATCAGCAATGCGAATTTTTTGCCATTTTTTATCGGCGCTTTCTTCTAAAATAATTACTTTTTTATTACCACCAACTCCACCAGTAGTGGAAGAATTTGCGTCTGGTTCAGACCGCATACTTAGTCCTTGCGCCCAAGTAACTGTTCCTTCGTAAGCATCTGGTGGTAATGGTTTGGGTGATTCTGTGGGTGTGGGAGTAGCTGTAGGGCTAGATGTGGGGTTGGGAGTAGCTGGTTTTTGCGGTTGAGATTTGGGAGTGGCTTTGGGCTTTTTAATTTGTCTAGAAGGATTATCGTTAGCATACAGTGGCTTGGGAGGAGTTACTGCGGTACGGTTAACAAAATATAGGGCAACTGTTAAGCCAGTACCTAATAAAACTGCGATCGCTAAAATAAAACCGAGTATAACTTTAAGTAAGTTTGTAAGCATATAGTAGGGAATTGGTAATTGGTAATTGGTAATTGGTAATTGGTAATTGGGAGAAATTTTCTTCCTTCTTCCTTCTTCCTTCTTTCTTCTTTCTTCTTTCTTCTTTCTTTTCTTCCTCCTGACTCCTGACTCCTGACTCCTGACTCCTGACTCCTGACTCCTGACTCCTGACTCCTATAATTGACGTTGAATGCGATCGCTTAAAGGACTGTATTTTGAGGCTAGACGCGCCCTACCGGATGCTGCCCATTCTTGGAGTTTTTGAATCTGTTCGAGGGCAGTTCGTGCCAAGGGGATAATTTGACTAGCAGCCTCTAAAATATCATCAGTGGTGAAATCACGGTTTTGACTAAAGCCAATGTGCATGGCTTCAATTAAAGTTTGTTCAATTTCTGCACCGGAAAAATCGGGAGTTTCGTAGGCTAATCTTTCGATTTCATAGCTGTTCAAATTATGGGGACGCAATCGGGATAAATGCACATTGAAAATGGCTTTTCTTTCTTCTTGGCTGGGTAAACCGACAAAGAAAATTTCATCAAATCGCCCTTTTCTTAACATTTCTGGTGGTAACGCCTGAATATCATTAGCAGTAGCCACAACAAATACAGGAGAAGTTTTTTCCGCTAACCAATTGATAAAAGTCCCAAATACCCGGCTGGTAGTTCCTGCATCACCTTTGCTACCCAAACCCGAAAAAGCTTTGTCAATTTCATCAATCCAAAGTATACAGGGAGCGAGCGCTTCTGCGACTTGAATCATTTGCCGGGTGCGGGATTCTGACTCACCCACCAAACCACCAAATAACCGCCCTACGTCTAATCGTAACAGAGGTAAATGCCAATGGTGAGCGATCGCTTTGGCCGTTAAAGATTTACCAGTTCCTTGAATTCCCACCAACATTAACCCACGGGGATAAGGTAAACCATATTGTCGGGCTTTTTCGCTAAACGAACCCCCACGCCGAATTAACCAATCTTTCAAATTATCCAAACCACCAATATCAGTAATTTCCTCAGTGGCGGGGTAAAAATCAAGAATTTGGGTTTGGCGGATAGTTTGCCGCTTTTCTGCCAAAACTAAATCTACATCTTCCGGTTCTAATTGTCCATGAGTGGCGATTCCTCGCGCCAATACCCGGCGGATTCTTTCCATAGACAACCCTTGACAAGAACGCACCAAATCATCCAAAAACTTGCCAACAGGGGGATTCCCGGTGGCTTGTAACAACCGTTCCACCTCCATTTTGATTTCCGAGGCGTTAGGTAGGGGAAACTCAACCACCGTCAGCACTTCCGTCAAATCGTCAGGAATAGCGACGCGAGGGGATAATAGGACAATATTTTTCGGTTGTGATTTCAGCAGTTTGGCTAAATTACGAAGTTTACGAGAAATAGCCACATCATCCAAAAATCTATGATAATCTCGTAAAATCAACACCGCAGGTGCAGCAGCAGTCAACTTTTCCACAAACTCCAAAGCCTGTAACGGGTTACGTTTACCAAACCCCACATCATTGGGACTTCCTTGATAACCGTCCACAAAATCCCAAGTATACACCGGACGATTACCTTGATTTATCGCCTCTTCCCGAATCGCCGCTTCTACCCGTTCTTCCTCATAAGTAGGAATATAAATCAACGGATAACGAGCGCGGAGTAACAATTTAAACTCATCACGAAAATTCATAAAATTAATTATTTTTAAATTTAGAAATTCAGGATTTTAAAAAAATCTCTAACTTATGATACATTATTAGCTGGTTATAGCGGTATGCACTTGAATAAGATCCTAAAATCCGGTTTTAGCTGACTGCTAACCACTGATAGCTGAATGCTTACACTTATTTTTTATCTCAGTGTCAAACTCAAACCTTGTTGATCTAAAATACAAATTAGGGTATAATTTTCATAAAACAGATTTTTATCTCTAAATCACCATGAATAAAGTTACATTAGAGATTCCTGATCAATTAATGAATCAATTGCAAAATCAATCTGATTCTTTACAAAATATTTTGCTTAAAGCTCTGGAAGCATATTTAGCGAAAGAACAATCAAATTTAATTAAAACTAAGACTTGGGAACTCTGTGGAAGTTTAGAAATTCCTAATCCTGATCCTGAATTTATAATTAAAGATCAAAAAGCAGAACTATCTACTAACTATGCAGAACATATTGATGATGTTTTATATTAAACTCAAGTATTTTAATATAAAACCATGAATCAAGAAATAATTGTTGATACCTCAGCTTTAATTGCTTTTTTCGTTAAATCTGAAACCAATCATCAAATAGCAAAGCAATATACATACCATAATCTAAATCATCGCTGGATTATCTTAGAAACAGTATTTGATGAGACAGTCACTTGGATTAGAAGTAAAATTTCTAGTGATGCTTCTATTAAAATTGGTCAAGTTTTAAGAACTGAACATCGTTACATCAATATTTCTGATCAAGATGACCAGCTTATCTGGGAGACTTTTTGTAAATATAATGATAAAGAATGGAGTTATACTGATTGTTCTATTTTAGTAATGGCAAATCGTTTAAGTGTCTTTGAAGTTTTTGCCTTTGATGAGCATATTCGTCAGATGGCAGGATTAGGTATTATTTGTGTGCCATAAAAAATATCTCACAAAACATAAATTCGATTTTTTGTCAATGGTTAATTTCTAAATCATATCAAATTATCCTGTACCAATTCTTTCAAAAATACAATATAAGTTATATTCTTTATATAAAATAATAAATACAGTCAATATCTACCACAAATAAAAAAATCCATGCTTACCAAAAATAAAAAAGAAATCAACTGGAAACCTATTATCAAAAAATTTGTCGCTGTAGTTGGTGAAAAAGGCGTAGTTCAACGCAAAGAAGAACTTCTCACCTATGAATGTGACGGTTTAACCAGCTATAAACAATGTCCCCCAGTCGCAGTATTACCCAGAACCACAGAACAAGTCTCAGAAATTGTCAAAATTTGCAATCAATATTCCGTTCCCTTCATTGCTAGAGGTTCAGGAACAGGTTTATCTGGTGGGGCTTTACCAACGGAAAATTCTGTTTTAATTGTCACTTCTTTAATGCGACAAATCCTTAGTATTGATTTAGAAAATCAACGGGCTGTAGTGCAACCAGGAGTAATTAATAGTTGGGTGACTCAAGCTGTTAGTGGTGCTGGTTTTTACTTTGCACCTGACCCTTCTAGTCAAATTATTTGTTCTATTGGTGGCAATATTGCCGAAAATTCTGGAGGAGTCCATTGTTTAAAATATGGTGTGACAACAAATCATGTTTTGGGCTTAAAACTTGTCCTTCCTAACGGTGAAATAGTTGATGTTGGTGGACAAATTCCCGAAACCCCAGGTTATGATTTACCTGGTGTATTTGTGGGTTCAGAAGGAACATTAGGAATTGCCACAGAAATCACCCTGAAGATTCTCAAGAGTGCGGAATCTATTTGTGTCTTACTAGCAGATTTTACTAGCGTAGATGCTGCGGCTGCCACCGTTTCTGATATTATTAGCGCGGGGATTATTCCCGGTGGCATGGAAATGATGGATAATATTAGTATCAATGCTGTAGAAGATGTTGTTGCCACTAATTGTTATCCTCGTGATGCGACGGCAATTTTGTTAGTAGAAATTGATGGTTTAGAAGTAGAAGTTTCTGCCAATAAACAGCGAGTCATAGAAATTTGCAAAAAGAATGGGGCGCGAAATGTTACTAGTGCTAGTGACCCAGAAACTAGATTAAAATTATGGAAAGGCAGAAAAGCAGCTTTTGCGGCTGCGGGACATATTAGCCCTGATTATTATGTGCAAGATGGGGTAATTCCTCGCACTCAATTACCTTATGTTCTCCAGGAAATTGAAAGATTAAGTCATGAATATGGTTATCCCATTGCCAATGTTTTTCATGCTGGAGATGGTAATTTACATCCATTAATTTTATTTGATAATTCTGTACATGGAGAATTGGAAAAAGTCGAAGAATTGGGAGGAGAAATTCTCAGGCTATGTGTAAGAGTAGGTGGAAGTATTTCCGGTGAACATGGTATTGGTGCTGATAAAAAATGCTATATGCCAGATATGTTTAGTGAAGCTGATTTAGAAACAATGCAATGGGTAAGACAGGTATTTAATCCCCAAGGTTTGGCAAATCCTGGCAAGATTTTTCCCACACCTCGCACTTGTGGAGAAGCAGCAAAAGCATCTATTCAACAATTCTCAGGTGTAGAAAGATTCTAAGAAAGGAGTCAGGAGTCAGGAGTCAGAATGAAGAATCAATATTTTTCTGTTCCCTGTTTCCTGTTCCCTCTTCTCTGTTCCTTGTTTTATCAAAAAATATTCATATCTTTATCTAATCCCGACAATAAAATTGGATTTTGTAGTTATATAGATATTAGCAATCTAGACTTATTTAACTAATGAATTCTGTATTACGGCGGTTTTTTGTGTATTTTTTGTGTTTGGGATTTGTCATTAGTTTAACAATATTTCCAATTTCTGCAAATCCTAGTTATACTCAAAATTCAAATTCTCTACCTGTAACTACAGAAATTCGTGGTGTTTGGCTGACTAATGTTGCTAGTGGTGTACCTGGTGGGTATGGAAGACTCAGTGAATTATTAAATTTTAAATTGTCATGACTCTACCTAATTGGATTACTTTTTCTCGACTGCTAGGAATACCTTTTTTACTTTACGGTTTATACAATCCCACAAATCAAGCAAAGTGGATATGTTTGACAATATTTTTAATTGCAGCGTTAACTGATTGGTTAGATGGATATTTAGCCAGAAAACTTAACCAAATTAGCGAGTTAGGTAAGTTTCTTGATCCTTTAGTAGATAAATTATTGGTACTTGCACCATTGTTAGTATTGGTAGAATTGGGAAAAATTCCAGCTTGGGCAGTGTTTATAATTTTAGCACGGGAATTAGCGATCGCAGGTTGGCGAGTTAATCAAACTACTATTACTGGGGCAAATATTTGGGGTAAACTGAAAACGGTTAGTCAAATCATCGCCATATCTCTACTAATTGCCCCCTTATCTCCAACTTGGCAAACTCCGGTTTTAATTGCCTTTTGGATATCTGTAATCTTAACAATTGTTTCCGGAATAATTTATCTCATTCCCCCAACAATTAGTGAGGAAAAATAAATTTATTAAAATGAAACTCGAAATTAAAAAAGGTGGCGAAATCTGCTTTTTTAATTCATTAGTATTCAAATTCAGCAATAAAAAACCCTGGCGAAACTGACCAGGGTTAATTAGGAGAAAATTTGAATGACGATTAGATACAAATACTCAGCGCAATTAACGTCAATGCAGGATAAATCCTACCCCTAGCCTTCATCCCTCGTCTAAAGAACAGGTGTGGCTGACTCAGTCAGCCACACCTTCAAGGGTTTTCGGCATTTTCCTTATAACTTTTCCATGCCTAGTCCCTTGCTATGTCCTATACTTGGCTGAGACACTATTTTTAGCAGTGCTAGAGATAGCTACGCTGACCTGCGGTAACGCCCAATAAGAGAGATAAATGACGAACGGACTGAACGGACAAAACGGACAAAAGAAAAAATTAGAAACTCAGCTTTGGAATATTGCCGATTCTCTACGGGGCAAGATGAACGCCGATGAGTTTCGGGATTATTGCTTAGGGTTTATTTTCTATAAGTACCTATCCGAGCGTCAGCATCTTTACGCCAATGAGATTTTGGCGGAGGATAAGATTGATTTTTTAAAGCTTGATGAATCCTCGGAAGATGGGCAGGAATATTTAGCAGCAATTAAAGAAGAATCTATTGCCGAATTGGGTTATTTTTTGAAGCCATCTGAGTTGTTTAGTTCTCTGGCTAAACGGGCATTAGGCAATCAGGCGGATAAGGATGAGATTAGTGATGAGGAGTTAGAACAGAGTTCAATTTTTATTTTGGGGGACTTGACGGATGTTTTAAACAACATTGAACGCTCCACAATGGGCGGGGAAAGTGAGGAGGATTTTGATCATTTGTTTGAGGATCTGGATCTGAATTCGACGAAATTGGGGCGGACTCCGAAGGCCAAAAATGCGTTAATTGCCAAGATTTTAGTGCATTTGAATAAAATTGATTTTCGGCTAGAGGATACGGAAAGCGATGTACTGGGGGATGCATACGAATATTTGATTGGGCAGTTTGCCAGTGGTGCAGGTAAAAAAGCAGGGGAGTTTTACACACCCCAGCAGGTTTCTAAGGTATTGGCGAAGATTGTGACGACGGGGAAAAGTCGGTTGAAGTCGGTTTATGACCCAACTTGTGGTTCGGGATCTTTGTTGTTGCGGGTAGCGCGGGAGGTAGAATCAGTCGGGGATTTTTACGGACAAGAAATGAACCGCACAACTTACAACTTGGCGCGGATGAACATGATTTTGCATGGGGTACATTATCGGAATTTTGATCTTAGGCAAGAGGATACGCTGGAGAAACCCCAGCATGAGGGGATGCGGTTTGAGGCGGTGGTGGCAAATCCGCCGTTTTCGGCCAATTGGAGTGCGAATAAGCTGTTTGAGTCAGATGATCGCTTTAGTCAATATGGGAAGTTAGCCCCGGCTTCTAAGGCTGATTTTGCCTTTGTCCAACACATGATTCATCATCTGGATGAAAACGCCATTATGGCGGTGGTGTTGCCCCACGGGGTTTTGTTTCGTGGTGCGGCAGAGGGGCATATTCGTAAGTATCTAATCAAGGAAAGGAATTGGTTAGATGCGGTGATTGGGTTGCCAGCGAATATTTTTTATGGGACGAGTATCCCAACTTGTATTTTAGTGTTTAAGAAGTGTCGGGAATATCCTGACGATATTTTATTTATTGATGCCAGTGCCTATTTTGAAAAAGCGAAGAATCAGAACTATTTGCGGGATGAGGATGTTGATAAAATTGTCTCTACCTATCGCCAACGGTTGGAGGAGGAAAAGTATAGCTATCGCGCCCCGTTAGCGGAGATTGCCGAGAATGATTTTAATTTGAATATTCCCCGTTATGTGGATACTTTTGAGGAGGAGGAGGAGATTGATTTAGATGCGGTGGCTAGGGAGATCCGGGAAATTGATCGCAATATGGTGGAGACGGATCAATTAATTCGGGGTTTTTGTAGGGAGTTGGGGATTGAAGCACCGTTTTAGAGGCTGGGGAAATTGTCAGAATTTTTTTGTCAGAATCAGGATATCCAGGATTTAAGGATTTACAGGATGAAAGTAGAGATTTCATCACCAATTACCCATTACCCATTACCCATTACCCATTACCAATTACCCTATGCTAGTATCTTCCTCTCAACTTTACGAGCAGTTTATTCAACAGGTAATTGGTTTAAGTCAAAAAAAAGATTTTTCCTTAACTGCTTTAATAAGTAAATATGTGAGTATGAATTATCAACTTAAATTAGAGCAAATAGACAAGCTAAAAGTTTGGCTAGATGACTTTAGACCCTTTGACACAACAATGATCGCGGAACTCAAAAAGCTGTATGATGTCCGCTTTACTTATAACTCTAATGCCATTGAAGGGAATACTTTAACTCAAAGTGAAACCGAGTTAGTGTTAACTAAAGGGATTACAATTGGTGGTAAGACTCTTGATGAACATTTGGAGGTGATTGGACATAAAGAGGCGATAGACTATATTGAGAGTTTAGCCCAAAAAGATACAGAAATTAATGAATGGGAAATTAAACAAATTCACAATCTGATTCTGAGAAAAATTAACCCTAATGAAGCGGGTTGTTATCGGACGCTGGATGTAATGGCAGCAGGAAAAAATTATCTTTATCCTCCCCATTATTTACTGTCTCAATTAATGGCGGATTTTGCAATCTGGCTCAATTCAAATGCTACTTTACCCCTCCATCCTGTAGAATATGCAACAATGGCTCATTATCGTTTTGTCTCGATCCATCCTTTTCGGGATGGGAATGGCAGAACGGCTAGATTATTAATGAATTTATTGTTAATTCGTGCCGGGTATCCCATTGTGGTGATTAATAATAAAATTCGCAATAATTATATTAATGCTTTAGCTTATGGACAACAAAACCAAGATGATTTAGGTCAGCTTTTTGATTTGGTTTGTGATGCTGCTATCAGTTCGTTGGTGGAAACTTTAAGATTAGTAGTAACTGCAAGTAGCAGTAGAGAAAAGGGGCAGGTTTTTTATCAGGAAATTACTGATTTTATTGATCTTTTTTGCTAGATTGGTTTTATTAAATTTATGGAGATTTTGGCTATGGTGACTTTGCAAATTACGAAGGATCAAGTGTTTAGTTTACTGGAACAATTATCTTGGGCAGAACAACAAGAGGTTTTGCAATATCTCAGTCAAAAACTCCATAACCAACAAGGCGCACAGCATTCCCTTAACGAACTATCAGGAAAAATCAAGGCTTTTCAAGGGGTTAATGCTTTAGCTTGGCAACAGCAAATTAGGAGTGAGTGGGATGAAACTAGATTATCTCATTGATACTAATATCTTAATCTCGTTATTTAATGAAGAATTAACTCAACCAGTTCCAAATGGAGTGATCGGTTATTCTGTCATTACAAATATTGAAGTTTTATCTTTTAAGGGTTTATCTTCACAAGAAGAAAGTCTAATTAGATCAAGTCTACAAAGTCTGGTTCAGGTGTACATAAGTGCAAATATTGTTGAAAAAACAATTCAATTACGGCGGCAGTATAGCTTAAAGATGCCTGATGCTATTATTGTTGCTAGTGCTTGGGAATGTGATGCGATGTTGATTACAAATGATAAGCAGTTGTCCAAAATCAGCCAAGTAAAAGTTCTTTCTTTGCCACTGGAAAGTTAGGTAATAGGTAATAGGTAATGGGTAATAAGTTAAATAAAAATGTTCCTGTTTTGCGGTTTCCTGAGTTTGAGGGCGATTGGCAATCACAAAAACTTAAAAATATCTTGATTGAAAGCAATGTTCTAGCTTCTGAAGAATTGCCATTATATAGCTTGACTATTGAAAGTGGAATTGTCCCTAAAACAGAGAGATATGAGAGAAGCTTTCTTGTGAAAAATGAAGAAGAAGCATATAAGGTTGTTCAACCTAATGATTTTGCTTATAACCCAATGAATTTACGTTTTGGTGCATTGGCAAGACATACAGAGTCAAAACTTGTAAAAGTCTCTAAGTATTACAATATATTTTCTGTTAATCCAAAAGCGAATGTCATTTTTGTTGATTATCTCCTAACTAAGAGTAGTTCCATTAGATTCTATGACAGTATTGCAATGGGGTCTTTAGTAGAGAAAAAAAGAGTACATTTTTCTGATTTTCTAAATTCCAAATTTTTATTGCCCTCGATCGCAGAACAAGAGAAGATCGCTAGTTTACTAGGGGCTATAGATCGCCGTCTAACCCAACTCCGTCGCAAACGAAAACTCCTGCAAACCTACAAACGCGGCGTTATGCAGAAAATCTTTTCTCAAAAAATTCGGTTTAAAGATGCGATTGGATCTGAGTTTCCTGAGTGGGAAAGGAAGAAGTTGGGGAATATTGCAATTGATGGTTTTTCAAATGGAGTTTTTAACGATCCTAATAAAGTAGGTAAAGGTTATCGCCTAATTAATGTAAAGGATATGTATGAGGGTGATTCTATTAATGTTGAAACTCTCTCTAGACTACTGATTGATGAAAAAGAATTTGTGAAAAATCAAGCCAAATATGGGGATATATTTTTTACTCGCTCTTCACTAGTCAAGGAAGGTATTGCTCATTCTAATGTCTTATTAACAAACGATTCAGATATTACCTATGATGGTCATTTGATAAGATTTCGTTTTGATATTGAAGAAAATAATCCTCAGTTTATGGCATTTCTTTTAAAGAGTAGTATCGCAAGGAAGCAATTATTTGCTCGTGGAAAAACAGGAACAATGACTACAATAGGTCAAGAAGATATTACTACAGTAAAAATTCCTATTCCAGATAAACAAGAACAAGAAAAAATAGCCAACTTCCTAACCGCAATTGATCGCAAAATTGAAACCATCTCCCGCCAAATTGACCAAACCGAACAATTCAAAAAAGGCTTACTCCAAAAAATGTTTGTATAAAATAAGGTAATACCATCAATTTCGCTACACAAAAGCTAACTCAATCATGATCGTAGCCAAAGACAAACTCACAAACTTAACCCCAGAAGAATACTTTACTTGGGAAGAACAGCAACTAGAAAAACACGAACTGATAGACGGTCAAGTTTACGCCATGACTGGCGTTAGCGTTAATCATAGCCGCATCTCCGTCCGACTCATTACCTTATTCGTCAACCATCTAGAAGGAAGTGGCTGCGAAATAGGTAACTCAGACCTGAGAGTTAATATTGCTGAAACCAATAATTATACCCATCCAGATATCAGTGTCACCTGTGACGAACGGGACAAAACCAGCACCCAATATATTACCTACCCCTGCTTAATCATTGAAGTTCTCTCAAAAACTACCGAAGCCTACGACAGAGGCGGCAAGTTTAGAATGTATCAAAACAACCCAGTATTGAAAGATTACCTATTGGTTAGTTCCACTGCAATCGAAATAGATTTGTATCACAAAAATGATGCGGGACAATGGATGATTATTAACTATGGAGAAAGTGACACCATTGAACTAAAAAGCATCAATTTCAGCTTCCCCATTGAACAAGTTTATCGGGGTCTAAACCTTACCCCAGAATCTTAATCAATTCAATCATTTCAGGCGATCGATCATCATGCCCCAATCTGAACTAGAACTCGAACAAAACCTGATCAAACGTCTAACGGGGCTAGGCTATGAACCAGTCAACATTAGCAATGCCGAAGACCTGAAAGCCAATCTCAAAGCCCGACTGGAAAAACATAACGGTATTACCCTCAGCGACACCGAATTTAAAAGCATCCTCAACCACCTCGATAAAGGTAACATCTTTGACCGCGCCAAACGTCTGCGAGACAAAATGGAACTTAGCCGCGATGATGGTACAACCTTTTACCTAGAATTTCTCAACACTGAACATTGGTGTCAAAATCAATATCAAGTCACCAACCAGATCACCCAGCAAGGCAATTACAAAAATCGCTACGACGTAACCTTGCTGATTAACGGCTTACCCCTGGTGCAAATTGAACTCAAACGCCGAGGACTGGAACTCAAAGAAGCCTTCAACCAAATCAACCGCTACCAACGCCATTCCTACGGCGCAGAAAATGGACTCTTCCAATATGTCCAAATTTTCGTTATCTCCAACGGAGTTAATACCCGCTACTACGCCAACAACCGAAAACAAGAATTTAAACAAACCTTCTATTGGGCAGATCAAGAAAACAACCTCATAACCCAACTGGAAGACTTCGCCGACAGCTTTCTGGAAAAATGCCACGTCTCCAAAATGATCTGTAAATACATTGTCCTGCACGAATCCGATAAAGTGCTAATGGTGTTGCGTCCCTATCAATACTACGCAGTAGAAGCCATTATTGAGCGAGTCAAGGATACCGATAAAAATGGCTATATCTGGCATACCACCGGATCAGGTAAAACCCTCACCAGCTTCAAAGCTGCCCAAATCCTTACCCAACTCCCCAAAGTACATAAAGTGCTGTTTGTGGTTGATCGTGCTGACCTTGACTACCAAACCAGCAGAGAATTTAATGATTTCAGCCCCGACTGCGTAGACACCACCGATAACACTAAACAACTCGTTAACCAAATGGCTGGGGATAGTCGCCTCATTGTCACCACCATCCAAAAACTGAACACCGCTATCAAAAAGCCTCGCCATGAAGCCGCAATGGAGGGCTTGAAAGATCAGCGCATTGTGTTTATCTTTGATGAATGCCACCGTTCCCAATTTGGTGAAACCCATAAAAATATCGTCAAATTCTTTACCAAAGCCCAAATGTTTGGCTTTACTGGTACTCCCATCTTTGCCGATAACGCTGCCAGTAATCAACACGGTAAACGCACCACTAAAGACCTATTCCAAGAATGTCTGCATAAATATGTAATCACCAATGCGATCGCTGATGAAAATGTTCTTAAATTTTCCGTCGAGTATTGGGGCAAAATCAAACGCAAAGACGGCACACTGATCACAGAACCAAAATTAGACCGAGAATTTTTTGAAAATCCCGACCGAATTTCTCTAATTGTAGATTGGATTATTGCCAACCATCACCGTAAAACCCACGGCATAAAATTCTCTGCTATGCTCTGCGTCAGTAATGTAGATACTCTAATTACTTATTATGAAACCTTTAAAAATAAACAAAAACAGGGATTACATGATCTGCGAGTAATTACTATTTTTACCCCCAGCGATAACGAAGAAGACGAAGACGCAAACGGCTTAATTGGAGAACCTGGTTTCAATATCAGCGCAGATACAAGTAACCGCAGTCATAGCCGCGACAAATTAAATCAATTTATCGCGGACTATAACCAGATATATAAAACCCAACATTCAGCCAAGGATAGTCAGGCTTTTTATGCCTATTATAAAGACATCTCCAAGCGGATGAAGGACAGGGATCGAGAAAACTTTCAGGATCAGGAACGCGCCGATATTCTGTTAGTAGTCAATATGTTTCTCACGGGCTTTGATGTCAAAAAGCTGAATACACTTTACGTTGACAAAAATCTGAAATATCACGGATTAATTCAAGCATACTCCCGCACTAATCGCATTTTGGGCGAACTTAAATCCCAGGGAAATATAGTTTGTTTCCGCAACCTCAAAGATAATACCGATCAAGCAGTTATCCTCTTTTCCGACACCAACGCAAGTGAACAAATTTTCATCGAACCCTACGAATATTACATTGAAAAATTTAATGCCGGGGTGCAAGAACTCAGAGCGATCGCCACTATTCCCAACGATGTCAATAAACTGATTAGTGAAGAGGAGCAAGTTGAGTTTGTTAAAGCCTTTCGTAATCTTATCCGCCTATTAAATGTTAGTAAATCATTTACTGAGTTTAGTTTTTCCGACTTAAATCTGGATGAACAAACCTTTGAAGATTATAAAAGCAAATATCTGGACATCTATGATCAAACGCGACCCAAACCCGATAAAGAAAAGGAATCTCTGGTTGAGGAAGTTGATTTTGAATTAGAACTGATCCACAGAGATGAAATTAATGTTACTTATATTCTTGAGCTTTTGGGCAAACTCCAGCGCGACAATGATGCTACGCAAGAAGATTACCAAAATCAGAAAGCCTATATCCTTGAGATAATCGGGAAAGAAGCCCAACTACGCAGTAAGCGGGATCTACTGGAGAAATTTATTGAAGAGCGAATGCCTAGCATTGAACCAGAAGAGAAAATCGAAACTGTTTTTAAAGACTTCTGGAATCAAGAACGTATTGCAGCGATTCAGCGACTCTGCACAGAGGAGAACCTCAAGATCGAAGCCGTTAATCAAATGATTGCTGACTACAAATTCTCTGGGAAAGAACCGTTAAGGGAAACGGTGTTGAGTGCTTGCAACGAAAAACCGAAATTATTAGAGCGTAAAAAAATCTTTGCGCGAGTCGTATCGAAATTACTCGACATCATCAATAAGTTTGATGACGCTATTGGTAAGCTTGAGGAGGAAGAATAAAACATTTTTCAAAGCAGGCGATCGTCAAATTTATACCAAACTTCTCCAACTCTCTCGCACACCAAGGGTATCTTGCCCGTCCTTGTATTATTAGCGGGCAAGATGCCCGCACTACAAGAAATTTTGGGATATTTTTTTAAATTGGAAGTCTCTAAAGATTTTTTTATATTTAGTTATCTTTAGATAACTTTGGCTATTAGACTGGGAATTCATTCCCAGGCGGGCTTTGGCTATTAGACTGGGAATTCATTCCCAGGGGTCCATGATTTTACGTTAAGTTGACACATATCAGTACTGCTAAACCCTTACAAATCTAGGTTTTTCGTGATTTTATAAAAGTCTATGTCCCAAGCGTTTTGAGTATAGCTTCAAAAGCTAAACCCATAACTTTGCCGGATTGAGTAGGAAGCATAAGCTTGCCGTCTCAGCAAAGATATGGGTAAAGTCACAAAAAGTTTTGCGCTGCAAACAAACGGGTTAAATGGGCAGTACCAGACTCGAACTGATGACATCCTGCTTGTAAGGCAGGCGCTCTACCAACTGAGCTAACCGCCCGTTTCTTTCACTCAATCAATATAGCATAGCCTTGCCAAATTTTGCAAGTCTTTTGATAAACTTTTTTTTAGAGCTGGGAAAGCTTGATTTAAACGGTATTGAGCTATACTAACTCAGGACTAAAATTTTTAATTTTGAACTTTTAATTTTTAATTTTCTAAGATGCCCTCTGGTCAAACGCATGATCGCATTACTATTTGGTCTATGCCTGTAGTGGCGAGTATAACGCTGGTTTCCACTCACAGCAGTAATATGACTTTGTTAGTGGCGGGTGGGTTTATGTTTGGGGGGCTGATGTTTGGTCCCGATTTGGATATTTACTCCCGTCAATTTCAGCGGTGGGGTTTTCTGCGGTGGATTTGGCTACCTTATCAAAAAAGTCTGCGCCATCGCTCTTTTTTATCTCACGGTCCGATTATTGGTACAACATTAAGAGTGGTGTATCTGACGACTTTTTTGGCCTTGGTGGCCATTGTGGTGGTGATGATTTTCACCAAGTTGGGAAATGTGGCTTGGAACTGGGGGGAAGTGTGGGGAACTGTGGGGAAGACCATCTATATATATTATGGAGAATTTTTTGCCCTCTTTGTCGGCTGTGAACTCGGTGCAATGAGTCATTCTTGCAGCGATTGGACTGTTTCCGGTTATAAGCGCTTTCAAAAACAGGGTATTCAAGGTTTACTTCCCCGTGGCAAAATTAAGAAACGTAAAGTTAGCCCCAGTCGTCGCAGTGCAAAAAAGCGGTAAAAAATATGGAAGTTAATCAAACTTTGCTGGCGTTACAAGAATTAATAGATGTGGTGGCAAAATTAAGATCACCTCAAGGTTGTCCTTGGGATTTGGCACAAACCCCGTCAAGCCTGACTCCTTACGTGATTGAGGAGGCTTATGAGGTGGTAGATGCAATTCAAACTGGGGATAAAAAGGCTATTTCTGAAGAATTAGGTGATTTATTATTACAAGTAGTATTACAGGCGCAAATTGCCAGTGAAGCGGGTGATTTTTCTCTGCAAGAAGTAGCTGAGGGTATTGCTCAAAAGTTAATACGTCGTCATCCTCATGTATTTGCTGATGTGACTGTGGCAAATATGGAAGAGGTACACAAAAATTGGGAAACCATCAAAGCAGCGGAAAAAGGAGAAACTGTAGAAGAGCAAAAACTCAGTGATAAATTGAATCGTTATCGTCGCAGTCTTCCGCCCTTAAATGCGGCGATGAAGATATCTGAAAAAGCTGCTAAAGTTGGTTTTGAGTGGAATAATGTAGATGAAGTTTGGGGAAAATTTCACGAAGAGTTAGGGGAATTTCAACAGGCTTTAGCTGAAGAAACCAAAGAAAGACAAGAATCGGAATTAGGTGATTTACTATTTGCCATTATTCAAATTGCCAGATGGCATAAACTTGATCCTAGTGCGGGTTTACAAGGGACAAGTCAGCGATTTATTCAACGATTGCAAAAAATGGAAGATGTAATTGAACGTCCGTTGACAGATTATAGTTTAGAAGAATTAGATGCCCTGTGGCAACAGGCTAAAGCCCAACTTGGTCATTAGACATCAGGTGAATTTAAATATTCTTTATGACTTTTCAAGAGGTCTATGAATGGTTAAATAAAAATGGAGTTTTGAAAAAGTTTGTCTACTTAGATGAAGAAATTTTAATCGCTTTAGATGGGACAGAATATTTCTCATCTAAGAAAATTAGTTGCCCTCATTGTAATTTTCGTAATCATCGAAATGGAACTACAACTTATTTTCATGGCTGTGTCACACCCATTGTAGTTTCTCCTAATCAAAAACAAGTAATTAATTTAGAACCAGAATTTATTAAAAAACAAGATGGACATCAAAAACAAGATTGTGAAAATGCGGCTGTTAAAAGATGGTTAAATAAGAATCATCAAAATAAGTATGGTTATGCTGCAACCCTTTTAGGAGATGACTAAAATGCTAAAATAAAGCCAGATATAACAAAAGTAAAATTGTAATTTTTTATGAAAACACATTCAAATGGATAAAATTTTTATTCTTGTTGACATGAATCATCAATAGGTAAATAGGTTCGTGTGATAAAATCCAAATATATTGGGTTTTGTAAAATTGCTAAAACTCAACAACAATAACGGATTGAATCAACCTTACATACCGTTACATGATTTGAATTTTTCCAGCTAACCTGCTGCTAACCAAAGTTGACGAGAATTGAGAATAAATCCATTATCTATGATTTTTGAAAAAGCCCAGTCATCAAGCATTCTTTATGAGTAACACAGAAGTAGTCGTAATTGGTAGCGGTATTGGCGGATTGAGTTGCGCTGCACTCTTAGCACGCTATGGAATTGATGTCACAGTAGTAGAAAGCCACTCCATTGCCGGTGGTGCGGCTCATGCTTTTGAACGCAACGGTTACAAATTTGAGTCTGGACCCTCTTTATATTCTGGTTTATCTTATACCCCTTCACCTAATCCCTTACGTCAAGTTTTAGATGCCATTGGCGAAGATTTACCCTGCGTCAATTACGATACCTGGGGTTGTTATTTACCAGAAGGCTACTTTGATGCTCAAGTTGGTGCTGACCAGTTCTGTGAAATATTGCAACAACTGCGGGGAGATAAAGCTGTAGCACAATGGCGCAAACTCCAGGAAATTATGACACCTTTGGGTAAGAGTGCCACTGCTCTCCCACCCTCTGCCTTACGCTACGATTTAGGTGCGGTGTTAACTATGGGTAAATTTGCCCCAGCTTTACTGCAACAGGCCGCTAACGTGATCAAATTAACAGGGTCTTTTTCTAACATTATTGATGGTGTAATCACAGACCTTTTTATTCGCAACTGGTTAGATTTACTTTGTTTTTTGTTATCTGGATTACCCGCAAATGGGACAATAGCCGCAGAAGTGGCGTTTATGTTTGCAGATTGGTATCGTCCTCATGTGCAGTTAGATTATCCGATTGGGGGAAGTGGTGCATTAGTTGATGCACTGGTACGGGGGTTGAATAAACATGGTGGTAAGTTAGTTTTGAATGCTCATGTGGAGCAAGTTTTAGTAGAAAATAACCGTGCTGTCGGGGTACGTCTGCGGAGTGGTCAAGAAATCCGAGCCAGTAAAGCTGTTGTTTCTAATGCTTCTGTTTGGGATACCCTCAAACTCATTCCTGAAGGTGCTTTACCTAAACGGTATGTAGAAAAGCAACAAGCAACTCCTGAATGTGATAGTTTTATGCACCTGCATTTAGGTATTGATGCAGCAGGATTACCTGAGAATCTAGGTATTCACTACATTGTCGTTAACGATTGGGACAAAGGCGTAACTGCACCGCAAAATGTGGTAGTTGTATCTATTCCTTCAGTTCTTGATTCGTCTTTAGCACCAGTGGGTAAGCACGTAATTCACGTTTATACTCCTGGTAATGAACCTTATGCTATTTGGCAAGGAAAGGAACGCAATAGCGAAGAATATGCGTTGTTAAAACAAGAACGTGCGGAAGTGATGTGGCAAGCTTTAGAAAGAATTATTCCTGATATTCGTTCTCGTTGTGAAGTCAGTTTGGTGGGTACTCCCCTTACTCATGGGCGATTTTTGCGTCGTCATCATGGTAGTTATGGACCAGCTATAGCGGCAGGGAAGGGTTTATTTCCTGGTGGGAATACACCTTTATCGGGGTTGTTGTGTTGTGGAGATTCGACTTTTCCGGGGATTGGGTTGCCGGCTGTGGCTGCTAGTGGGATGATTGTTGCTAATACTATTGCGCCTGTGCAGCAACATTTACAATTACTCAGTGATATTTTTTAGTAGCGATCGCTTATTGAGAGAGAAAGGAAAGGATGAGCGATAGCGAAGTGCCGCTGCAAGCAAATCGCATAATACTAATCTGTTGTATATTAGAATATCAATCATCACTGAAATATAAAGAGGTTAGACTGTGCCTAAAAATAGTAGATCACCAAAACAACACCTGAACCCATTAGAAAAATGGCTGGCTTTAGAGTGGAATAGGCCAGAAAGATCCTACAATCCAGATGTCCGAGATTTTTTGGCAGGATTGCTTGATTATCCTAAAGATTATGTTGTCACAGAGGATGCAGGTGGAGGAGGATATCCAGATATTAAGCTTTTAACCTCTGAAAAAATTGCTTGGGTTGTGGGTGATTTAAAAAAAGATGATAAAGAACTGACTACAGAACCCGGACGACAAAAGTTATGGAATCAAAAACGCAAATATGTTGAAGGTTTAACTCGTTATGTTGTATTTCTGACGGCTCACTATCTTTGGATTGTTATGCCAACAGGTGAGGCTGTTGAAGGATTAGAAAATCCAATTTTTTTATCTAATATTACTTTTGAAGAATTGAGAGAAACCCTCAAATTTATTGCTTATTCACAAGCATCTCACAATAATCAATGGCAAACTTTTATTGAGGGAAAACTACCTTATATTTATTTAAAACTTGATGAAAATGATACTTTAAATCAATTACGAAAAGATTTACAAATTAGTTTTACAGAATTAAACGCTGCCGCAGAAGATGTTATTGCAGAATTAAGTAAAAATTATGAATATTTTAAGCAGCAAGAAAAAGAAGCTGAGGGCAATTTAGCATCTGCGACAGAAGATAGTAAACGTCGAGCAATGATGCGCCTGAAACGTAAGTTTAATTTTGAAAGGCATTTATGTGAGGATATTTTACCTCAGTTTGAAGATCAATATGGTCGAGAAGTTAATGCAAAAGGTCAACAAGCGCAAGAAAGAATTAGGGAAGCATTTGCAGCTGATTCTGTAGCTGTATTGATTGCACGAGTTTTATTTCTACGATTGGTAGAAGATTTGGGATTAACCAATAGACGACGACTTTCTAATGGTGGTCCACAAGATTGGTCAGCGTTTGTTGATCACCTAATTGGAGATGCAAAGGCATTAGTAAAACTGGTTGCTGAGGATTTGGGGCGGCTGTATCATGAGCCATTTGAACAAAATGTGTTTGATTGGATTTATGAAACCAATGGAGCATTAAATGAAGCCTTACAACGTCTGATTCTCCGATTTAATGCTTATGATTTTTCGGGTTTATCTGAAGAAATTTTAGGAGACATTTATCAAGCATTTTTACCTGCTGCTAAACGGAAACGCTTAGGAGAATTTTATACACCTCCGACCATTGTTGATTGGTTATTAGAACAAACAGTTTTCAGGCACGAAGAAGGAAAATTACTAGATCCATCTTGTGGCAGTGGTTCATTTCTCGTACGCTATGTTCATCGCTGTTTAGAAGATGCAAAAGCAAGAGGTTTAGATGTAGATTTTGTATTGCAAGAACTACAAAAAAATGTTTGGGGGTTTGATCTGAATCCATTTGCTGCTTTTATCAGCCACTTTCAATTAATGTGGGCAATGATAAGATTTAAACCTTCTAGAAATCAAACAGATATTCCCAATATTTATGTTTATAACTTAAACAGTTTGCTTCGGGATGATGATTTGGTTTCGATTTTAGGAGAAGATTTCTTATCTCCTGGATCATTGGAACGCGATCGCAGTCAGTGGAAATACATTCTCGGAAATCCGCCTTATATTCGTGCAGAACGGGTAAAATATGGCGAGGAAATGAAAGGACTATGGCAACAAGTCTGGGGACAAAATGCCGACACAGGTTTAGTTTTTCTCTATCGTTCTTTGACAGAATGGCTAGAACCGAATGGTTTTTTAGGCATGGTGGTAAGTGGTGGCTACGCTAATTCTGAAGCAGCCGCAAAGGTTTGGAAACTGCTTTATCCTAGACAAAATGCAGCACTACGAAAAATAGTTTGGCTGGAGTTTGCTGGAAAACAGTGGGATGCAAATGTAATTCCTATGTTGTTAGTAATTGAAAAAACATCAGCCCAAGAAGATGATGAAATTGAAGTTTATGTACCGTCAAAATGGCCAAGTAATGAACAATCGGTAAAAATTAAATACAAAGATTTTTTTGATGCCAAAATTAGTCCAAGAATTACTGCTATTGATCCAAGTAATCCCACAGAAGGTTTGTGGGGAGATTATTTGTTACCATTGCTGCATCCTAATGATGTTCCAATACTAAAAAAACTTTATCCAAACGATAATGGTAGAAACGTTGTTGAGTTAAAAGAAGCCGTTGCAAAACAAATGAGCCGAAATAACCGTCCATTTTGGTTTACCTATGGCATTCAAGCAGGTAGAGAGGCACAAGTTACTGAAAGTTCTACAGGCAATCGTTCTATCCAAATATTAACAGGTGGAAATTTGGCAATGGGTTGGCACGGGGAACCGGAAGGATGGCTCAATCTTGAAGATGTCCAGAAACTTAGTATTTGGGGGGAGCTTACACATTCATCATTTATTGCTGTGGCTGAATTAGCACTTGTTCCATTTGCTTCTGTCGTGGAGAGAGAAGACCTTGCTGCTCGTAATAGCATTGTTGTAGCTTTACCAAAAACAGACGGAATATCAGCAAAGGCAATTACTTCTTTTATAAATAGTAAATTAGTTCGTTTTTACTACTTAATTAGACTGAGATCAGGAGTATTGGAAGGTTCTTCTCGTTCACATATTTACCCTCGTGTCCTCGAAGCATTACCTTGGATCAAAAATTTAGCACCTGATATAGAACAGCAATTAGTAGATGGGTATAATAATCTATCTCGTTTAGCTGGTATTGCTAGAAACAATCCCAATGAGTGGCTATTATCAGAAGTAGAAAAGCAAATTGTCACAAGTCGCTACAGGTTGAGCGATCGCCGTTT
Source organism: Dolichospermum sp. UHCC 0406 (assembly GCF_009712025.1). Lineage (NCBI taxonomy): Bacteria > Bacillati > Cyanobacteriota > Cyanophyceae > Nostocales > Aphanizomenonaceae > Dolichospermum > Dolichospermum sp. UHCC 0406. The sequence continues at coordinate 372,182 of NZ_VILA01000026.1, read as the reverse complement.
GGGTTTAAACTTTTCTAGCTGGAGTACAGAAGACGTATTAGCAGAAGAATTAACCTTGGATGGTAACTGTATTGGGGCAGATTTGTTTTCACTAGAACTGGTTGATGCTGATTTAGCAGAATTAGTTTATTTACTCTTAACTAATAGCACTGATGAAACTATTTCTAAGGCAACCATTCAAAAATTGAATGTGCCTCAAGATTATACCACTTTGATGCAAAACTATCGCCAGCGATTTGCTGATTTTCAAGAAGTTGAATCCGATTTTTTCAATGCTCTTAACCAAATTGATGAAACTGTTTACACCATGTTCAACATCACTGACAGAGAAAAAGATCATATTGAAAATCGTCTTGGTAGTTTCCCGTTAAACAAGTTACAACCTCGATATCCCTGGCAAACAGTTAGACCCCGATCCATAAAGGCATATACTGAAGATAGATTTGCATAAACGTATTGACTTGAGTGCATCCATATAAATTATCCTAAATTGTAGGGGCATGGTAAATCTGCCCTTGCAACTGATTACACCCAATCAAAAGTTTTAGTAACCGCCTTCTTCCAAAGCCGATAACAACCTTCCCTCTCCACAGCATCCATCTTCGCTTCCCAAGTCTGATCTAAAAGCCAATTATCAGCTAACTCCTCCAGACTACTCCAGAAACCAGTCGCCAACCCAGCAGCATAAGCTGCCCCTAAAGCAGTAGTTTCTGATACCTGGGGACGAATCACTTGCACACCTAACACATCGCTTTGAAATTGCATTAGCAGGTTGTTATAAACCATCCCTCCATCTACCTTCAAAGCAGTTAAATTTACCTGCGCGTCTTCTCTCATCGCATCCAAAACTTCACGAGTCTGCCATGCTGTAGCTTCTAACACCGCACGGGCAATATGACCTTTATTGGTGTAGCGAGTCATCCCCACAATTACACCCCTAGCATCATTGCGCCAATAGGGAGCAAATAACCCAGAAAAAGCAGGGACAAAATAAACACCACCGTTATCTGTAACCGACATTCCGCACCCCCCAGTGTCACAATCGGTAATTTCGGATTTTTGAATACCTTTGATGATAATTTTGATACAAAATTGTTGGAATCTTAGGTGGCGATAGCGAAGCGCTGCTGCAAGCAGTTCGCCAATCTCAAATCCCCAAACGACCATTTTTCCTTGTGTGACAGTTTAGGGTGCGGAAGGTGGGTTGGTAACATCAGTGATATGCAAACCGCCTTCTGTACCACCTGTTAAATGCCAAATCAAAAAGGTGTCTTTACCCCATAATATCGGAAACTGCTGTAAAGCGATCGCTAAATCAATTCATAACGATTCTATCCAGTTGTAGCGACGCTGAAAACAATTACCAGTAGTATGGCCATTGCACTTACTTTTCTATGTTTTGCGACCCCCGGACAAATTGCTTGCAGCCAGGGGTAACAGAGAGAATCTAATTAAGCATGACGTTGACTGACTAAAACCTGATGAGAATATTCAAAATCATCATTAGTAATTCTGATATCAGCAGGATCTGTCTGTCCTTGCCCTCGGAAACGGCGAATAGCTTCCACAGCAGCTTGATTGCACAGCAACACTAAATCAGCGCCATTCCAGCCTTCTGTGACTTCAGACCAATATGTTAAATTCACATCTAATAATGGTCGTCCCTGAGTATAGACCTGCAAAATATCTAAACGACTGGCCAAATCAGGTAAATCTACTTTAAGTTGTAGATCTAACCTACCTGCCCGTAATAACGCTGGGTCAAGAGCATCAGGACGGTTTGTCGCCCCAATGACCAGAATACTTGCACCGACTTCTACACCATCTAACTCAGTTAATAATTGCCCTACTACCCGGTTACTCACGCCAGAATCACCACTGTAAGTTCCTCTTGCCGGAGCTAATGTATCAATTTCATCAATGAATATGACACAGGGTTCTGCTTGTCGCGCTTTAGCAAATAATTCCCGCACTGCTTGTTCACTAGCGCCCACCCAACGGGTCAGTAACTCTGGTCCGTTGACACCAATAAAATTAGCCCTGGCCTGGGAAGCCACAGCCTTGGCTAATAAAGTTTTACCAGTTCCCGGAGGACCCCATAGCAAAATCCCCTTGGGAGCAATAGCCTTAGTTTGTAGGTAAAGTTCTGGATAAAGTAGCGCCCCTTCTACGGATTCTCGCAGGGTTTGCTTAATATTCTCTAAACCACCAATATCATCCCAAGCAACTTGGGGAACTTCAACTTCCACACTGCGAAGTACAGCTGGTTTGATTTCCTTTAGTCCCTGCAAAAAATCAGTTTGAGTAACCGTCATGTTTTCTGGCGCTTGCACCTCTATAGAAGGAACTTGACGACGCAAAGCTGTGTAAGCCGCCTTTTGACAAACGGCCTTCAAATCAGCCCCCACAAATCCCACCGCCCGCTCGGCGATAAAATCGAGGTCAACGGTGTTATCCAAGGGCATGGAACGGGTGAGAATTTGCAGGATTTCTTTGCGGCCGTTGATATCAGGAATGCGAAACTGCACTTCTCGGTCAAATCTTCCCGGTCGTCGCAGGGCTGGGTCAAGGTGGTCAGGGCGGTTGGTAGCCGCGAGAACAATCACCCCTGGGCTATGGGAAAAACCATCCATTAAGCCTAATAATTGGGCAACCAGACGCTTTTCAACTTCCCCTTCTACGGCACTGCGGTCTGGGGCGAGGCTATCAATTTCATCAATAAAAATAATACAGGGAGCATTTTTGGCGGCTTTTTCAAAGATACCGCGCAGTCTTTGTTCCGCTTCACCGTAATATTTACTGATGACTTCTGGACCGACAATGGCAATGTAGTTAACGCCCAGTTCTTCAGCTAAAGCCCGGGCGGTGAGGGTTTTGCCCGTTCCTGGCGGACCAACTAATAATACGCCATGGGTGGGTTCTAGTCCCAATTTGGCGAGGAGGTCAGGGCGTTTTAAAGGAATAGCAATCAGTTCCTTGAGTTCTTTAAGAATTTCGCTCAGTCCACCGATATCTTTAAGAGCAATACCTGAAGTAGGATCGGGAGGAACAACTGGATCTGAGGGACCTGCACCAGAAGCTGGGGGGGATTGAGTGTTCATCCGACTTGTACCCACATCATTACCCATACTGCCCATATTAGCCCCCATATTACTGGTACGAGGGATATTTCCTGTTCTGGGAATACTGCTTAGGGGTCGGGAGTTAAACTGGACATTGGTCTTGATTTCTCCGTTTTCTGCTTTTTCTTCCAGAGTTTTTACTATTTCTAGTAACTGCTCAAATCCCTTGAATAAATCACTCATCAGATTCCTCCAAAAATTGACTCTAAAAAAACCATTGTTTCTTGGCTACATTATCCACTTAAAATAAAAGATTGGCGGCACCTTGAATTCTGGCCATGGGTTCGACAGATCTGGGTAACTTAGGTAAGCGAATAATTGTTTGCTGTGAAAATAAGCTGCTCTCAATCTCTACATCTTGAGTGTAGCGATTTTGTACCACATAACGCTGTTGAATTCCTATGGTTTTTAGAGATTCTGTTAAGCGAATATGTTCAGCTATAATTGCCGCTTCTCCCTGAATTACACCCACAAATTGGGTATGCTTTGGGTTTTTTAATTTCTTCTGAGCTTTAACCACTTGTTGGCGCAGATTTCGCAACCGCCCAATGAAATCAACTCGACCTAAGACATTCTGATATTTCATCCATAACTTAAATATCCAAGATAACCAATCTCCTAATGCAGTTGGCATTTCCAAAAATTGCAGAAGATGACCTGTGGGTGCTGTATCTAGAATAATCAAATCTTGCTGGTTGCTGTCTAATAAATCCATGATGGTGATTAGAGATAGCATCTCATCAATACCTGGTAAAGCTTGAGACATAATCTGCCGCCAAGCCTCTGGAAGATAGGCAATATTTATTGTTGCGTCTGCTTCTGTTCCTTCACCACTAATCATATCCGCCAATTCCCAAAGATAATCGGCACGAAATTGATCTAATATTTTCTCAGCATTGATTTCTTGTCCACTTAAATTGGGAGCTAATAATTTTGGTTCATGTCCTAATTTTTCACCAAAAGCATCTCCCAAGGAATGAGCAGGATCTATGGAAATTACGCGAATGTTTTTATCAGGATAACGATTAGCAAAAGCCCAGGCCATGGCTGCTGACACTGTGGTTTTACCAACTCCTCCTTTGCCACCGACAACAATCAATTGACAGCCTTCCGCTACAAAATCAGTAAAGCTTGGTAAAATTTTAGTCGGCCATTGAATTGGTGGTGGAGAAGCGAGTTCCACTTGATCAATATTTTGAATTTGTCCTGCTAGATTATCTAATGCTAACCCACCTAAAGGTGGGAATTGCTGTTGTGGTACTATGAAAACGGGTTTATTTGGGGAAATTTTGAGGAATTTATTGATGAAGTTTTGCTGTTCTGCATAGCGGTCTAGCTCTGTATCTGAATTTGCCAAAATTCGATTGATTATTATTCCCGCATAGGGAACATCTAGGTTTTTTAAACTTTCTATGAATCGCTCGGTTTCGGCAAAACACATAGGTTCGGAAATGGCGACAACTATACAACCTGTAAATTGATTATCCTGTAGCAGTCGTCTCCCTTCTGCTAATTGAAATTTTAGATCAGCCAAAAAGTCATCAACTTCATCAAGAGTATAGTTTTTTCTGGTCAAAGTTTCTGTGATCACCTGATGCTTTTTCTGGAATAACTCTAATGAATTTAAAATCACATCTAAGAAATCTTTCAATCGCAATAGGTTTAAGGTATGACCAGAAGGAGCCATATCAACTACTATGCGATCTACTTTTTTTTCAGACAGTAGACGTTGGATTTCTAGTAACCCCATTAATTCATTTAAACCAGGCCAGTTCAAATCCCAAACTGGGGCTAAATCTTGTCCGTCTGCTAGTAGTTCTAAAAATTCGCTATATTTGGCCTTAAATTCTAAGAGCAGTTTTTCAGCATCTAAAGCCTGAACACTCAAATTAGGCAAATCTGTTAATGGTGAAGCATAATCTTTCACTTCTGTCAGTAATACATCTCCTAAAGAATGTGCCGGATCTGTAGAAAGTAACAAAATTGTTTCTTCTGGGAACTGTTTTGCCCAATAACGAGCAAAACTGCAAGAAGTGGTAGTTTTGCCAACTCCACCTTTGCCGCTAAACATGACCAAATTAAGTGAGTCGTACTGGTTCATAATAAAGTTAAAAAATTAACGAAAAGACTAAGTAGGTCGGCGGAAAAGTTTATAACTATGTAAGGAAAAGTTAAGCAGGAGTATGTTTGTTGAATTTAATACGTTTTGTACTTATCTTGCTCACGAGTTAAAAATACCCTTAAACGAGCGCCCATATTTTAATCACCTCAGTAGATTTATTTTCCGTATTTACTTATCTTTACATAGTTTGGTTTCTTTGCGCCGACTTACTTAATAAATAATCACTAAATAAAGTGGTAAGGAGGAAGACAATCTCCTAAAAGTAGATCCCACTTTGGACAAGCTTTCTGCCAGGTTAAAAACTGTTCTAAAAGTAAGGTCTTATCTTGACAACTAACTAAGAGGTAAATCTGTATTTGTTCCTCTTGTTCTTGAACAACAACGGGTAATTGATTAACTTTGGTGATTAAATCAATAAGATTTTGTTTTTCTGCTGCTTGAGCAATACTAAAGTTATTTTGGTTTTGATAGCGTTGCTTTTTAGCTAAGAAATAATCCTTACCTCCCCCTTCAGATGGTACTATTTCTTCTATCATTCGTGGGATCAATTTTAAAGTAAATTCGTTTTTACCATTGATCTTTTCTAGCTTATTTTGATATTCTTTTTCATGGGATTTTAAATGGTTTAGCAGATTATTTGTAGAAGTAAAATAAGTTCCAAACCGCAAGGGTAAAACTGTAATCTGTTGAAAAAGTTCACAAATTACTCGATCATGGGATAAAGCCATTTGGATAATTTTTTCATCATTATTTTGGAATGATTCTAAAAATATCCCCGGTTCGACAATAGCCGCAAGTTCAGTACCATTAATTAGCACTACTTGATTAGCAGCACCCTGTGGCAAAATCAAGGGAGAGCTAGGTATTTCCAAAAAAGCATAAGTGTAGAGATTTTCTAATTCCATATATTTCACCTAGATAAAAATATTTGCTGTTACGAAGTACCTAAAGTTCATATTCATGGAAATAAGAGATAAATTTTTTTCCAGATAATTTGGGGATTTACAATTACAAAAACTTGGTTATAATGATAAAAAATATTCAGGTATTTTTCATGAAAACAATTAGTAATCGCAGTATTAGCAGAGCTAAAATTAGCACAATGCCTCGGACTAAGTCTGATGCATCAAGTCAATTGGATCTTTATAAAATGGTGACGGAGAAACAACGTATTCAGCGAGATATGTATTCTATTAAAGAACGAATGGGTTTACTTCAACAACGCTTAGATATCCTCAATCAACAGATAGAAGCGACAGAAAAAACGATTCATAAATTGCGTCAACCTCACTCAAATACTGCTCAAAATATAGTGCGTTCAAATATTTTTGTTGAGTCGAATAATTACCAAACTTTTGAGGTTGAATATTAAGATCCATTCTGTACTAGTAATCTGTCAAATTTATTTTGACGGGTTTTTGGTAGTGCGGGCATCTTGCCCGCGTGAGCGAGACGCTCACACTACAGTCCATCATTTTTATATTGACAAACTACTAGTTATATAACCATCCTATTTGAATTTTACTCAATATACTTAGATTGTAACACCGATCAGGAAAGGCTTGGACTTTCTCACTTTTTCAACAATCAAATAGGATTCCTATAGGATAATTCCCAATTACCGTTTTCTAAGGGTTTTGAATATAAAAAGAAGTCGCTTACTTGCGCCCATCAATACTAAGGTAACAAGACGAGATGTTGATCTTTATTAACTTCTGCTGTGAATTGAGGTGGATATTCAAAGTCTTCCTGTTCAGCTTCTAATTCTAAGCGTGCTTCCTCTTGTTCAGCTTCTAGTTCCAAGCGTGCTTCCTCTTCTAAGGCTTGAATTTTTAAAAGAATCTCTTCTTCTTGAATCTCGAATTCTTCCTCACCAATTTCGCCAATATCAAAGGAAAGTTGCAAGCTTAATAATTGTTTATGCAAATTTTCTTGGGCGTCAAATTCAGTGTTAGTCCGCTCTTGGATTTGCTCTGCAATCCAGACAACTCCATTCAGAGGACCCATGATGGGCAGTAGTAACAGTTTCGTCAGCATCGTAATAACTCCTATGAATCAAGCTGGGCAAATGTATAGGGAGCAGTAAAATTGTTGTAGCGAATACGTAAGCGATCGCCAAATTTCTGATCAATCACTTCAACACGTTCGCTAAATTCAGATTCACTTTCCCAAGGAATCAAAAAGGCTGCATTGTAAATCATTTCTTCCGTCATAGGCTCACTGACTACAATCTCCTGAGCGAAAGGATTTAGCTCCTGAGAGAAAACTTCAATTACAGCTTGTTTGCGGGCTAGGAGATTAATTTCAATTAATTGTCCAATTTGGATGACTTCCTCCATACTCAACTTTTTGCCTTCCATGTTGTCGCGCTGCTGCTTCAAATCCTGATGAGACTCCATCATGGTTTGTAATTCCGCTTTAGCATCCCAGAAAATTTTAATGCTTACCTCTCTTTTGCCTGCCAATTTTTGAAACAATTGATTCAATTGATCTTTATGGGGATTAATCAATTGACTCATGATAGTTTCCCAATCTTTAACCACTAATCCAAACCGCAGGGGGAGAAGAACACGAAAACCCTCATGCATTGTTTGTTCTAAAACTTTTTCATGAGTTAACAAATTACGGCGAGAAGCCAAATATTTTTCTTGACGAGCCTCTGAATATAAGAAACAAAACTCATCAACCACTTGACTATGAACAGGTTGCTTATCCAATCCTTCAAGATCAAGAGTTTCAGGAATTGTATTTGGAAAAATGCCGTACAAATAAAGAGGAATACTCATAAGCTGTGAATAAATTAAACCTAAATTTATGATTGATAAATTGGGATTAAATTGGTTTTGATGTCAAAACTAAACGTAATTTAGCGTGAATAAGATCGATTTGAGCGATACCTAAATCTATCTCACCATCTACAACAATTCCAGTATTTAAAAGTCGATCTAATAGCTCTAATACAGAAGGACGACTACTGGGTTGACCTGGATAATAAGAACCGGAAGATGGTAAAAGAGTCCCAATCTCCCCCAAATTTATATTCAAATCTGCCGGGTCAACCTCAAACATCTCACACAAATGTAAGATTTGTTCTTCTAACTTTTGCAGACTGTCTGCTGCCCGTTCTAAGTCAGGTTCACTCAGTAAATCCTCTTCCATGCGCCGAATTACTTGAGCTTCCATCAACTGACGCACCAATTCCAATACAGTCAAAAGTAAAGGAGCTAAACCCGCTTCATTCTTGGGTTTAGAAGCAATGGTCAGTGAATTGTTGAAGTTTTCAGCGGGAGTGCAAACCATTTTTATGATGCAACCTAAAGTTTTAAATGTCTTTGATGCAATTTGATTATTAAAGTTTCAGGAGTTTCAGATACTTCAAGCCTAGATAGTTTAGGTTAGACATCAATCGCTGGATCTACGGATGATGAACTTTCTTCACTGGTTTGAGCCTGAAAATCGAGAATTTCCACGGTTGAACCTACAGGTGATGAACTTTCTTCACTGGTTTGAGCCTGAAAATCGAGAATTTCCACGGTTGAAACCACAGGTGATGAACTTTCTTCACTGGTTTGAGCCTGGAAATCGAGAATTTCCACGGTTGAACCTACAGGTGATGAACTTTCTTCACTGGTTTGAGCCTGGAAATCGAGAATTTCCATTGATGTATTTACATATGGTGGAGTTCCCCCACTGGATTGAGCCTGAAAATCTAGAACTTCAATTGGTGTATCTACAGGTGATGGAATTTTTGCACTGGTTTGATACAAATCATCTTTAACATCTGCTGCTAAGGGGATTTCCTCTTTCACACTAGAAGATGTCAGTGAATTTAGCTTTGCCTCTAGACTCTCTAGACGATGCTGAAGTTGTTGATTTTCTTCAACCAAACGTTGAGCCTTAGTGCTGAGATAAGGATCGCTTTCCCACCAATTGATGCCCATTTCCTTGGCTTTATCCACAGAGGAAATTAACAAGCGAATCCGAATATGTACAAGTTCGGTGGATGCGATAGATATAGAAATATCGCCAGCAATCACAATGCCCTTATCTAAAACCCTTTCGAGAATGTCCGCTAAAGTCGAACCTTGGGTAGATGTGTTAATAGTTCGACTTGAGTTAGTCTGAGGACGTGTTGGCAGTATTGGGGTAGAAGTCACAAATAATTCAACTCTTGAATGGTATAGGACTCATATCTGATTTTACAGACTAAAAATTCCTGCTCTAAAGAAAATAAAGCATTGATTATTAGTTGGCAAAAATTAACTTTTTTTGCATTCGCGCTAGTGGTCTGTCGGGCTAAAAATTGTGATTTTGAGGGAAAATAGAGAGCCTATAAACTATAAACCTCATCAACAAATAGAAATTTGACAGGCCACTAGTAGTTTGTCAAGATAACAATGATGGGCTGTAGTGTGAGCGAAACCCTCACGCGGGCAAGACTTGTACTGAGCTTGTCGATAGCGCAGCGTGGCGTTAGCCATAGTATGCCCGCACTACCAAAAACCCGTCAAAGTAAGTGTGACAGACCAACAGTCTTGGACTTTTGGAAATAATTTTTAACCCTTAGAGGGTGTTTGAAAAGTCCCTCATGGTGTATCAAATATTTTCAGATCCCCCTAAATCCCCCTTAAAAAGGGGGACTTTGACTCTAGTTCCCCCCTTGCTAAGGGGGGTTAGGGGGGATCTGTAAGTGCCTAAAATCACAACCTAAAACTTTTCAAACAACCTCTTAGGCTTTGCCCAGGTTTAAAGCCGAGCAGAGTTGAGGCTTTAACTTTTTCGATAGGTTGCTTCTCAACATTTATTGAGTTACACCTATTTGCTTAATATTATATCAAATATTCGGCAGAAAAACTGACCAAGAAAGTGTTCATTCCGCAGCGACTAACACTGTTGATTGAGCGATGCTCAACTTCGCGAGTCGCTCAAGTAGTGACTCCGCCCGCATTGATCGCATCACCTCCCGGTCGGGTAGGTGAGAGGCTTCTACTTTCTAAGCTAATTTGGTTGACCAGCTAATTGTTGGGATAAAAATTGGGAATTGTCAATCAGAAAATCATTGTCTCCTGTGACTCTATTATTTAATATTTCCAGTTCTTCGGCTGATAATTTCTCTAGTAACTCCAAGAAAATGTTTGTGGATTCGCTCATAGATAAATGAGAGCGGTTGAACAGAATATCTATAGCAATATCTGGAAAATCTAAACTTTCTGTTGTCACCGGAATATTATTATCAGCACAGACCTTAGCAATCATTAAACAAGACCGTAAGCCGGAAGTTTTCTCCGCGCCGGTAGCTAGACGAAATGACTTAACTAACCGCACGATGAAGTTAGCAGATTCTCGATCTATATTTGTTTTCTGAATTAATATCTCTGTTTGAGTGATTTCATCTGGTTCTGGCATACTAATAGTTACCAATCTATCCATCAAAGCATCTTGGGTTGAGTGAACTCCCGCATACTCTTCTGGATTCGATGTAAAAATCACCCGAAATTGAGGATTAACACTCAAGTATTCTGGCTGATTGCTGCTAGGAGGAAGACTGAGAATTTTTTCTTCTAATGCTGACAGCAGGACGTTATTAACTTCAGGTCGTGAACGGTTAAATTCATCATAAACTAAGGTGAAACCTTCACGACAAGCTAAGGTTAATCGGGAATCAACCCAATTCTGCTTAAATTCGTCCTCGAGTTTAACAACACTATGGATATAGTTGTCTAGTACCTTTTTGTGAGTGTAACCAGATTCACTACCAATCAAGTCCGAACTCTTAAACTGGTCGTCTCCAAACAGTAACATGACTGGTCTGTCCAGACAGTTAGCCAAGTGCATGGCTAGGGTTGTTTTCCCTGTGCCGGCTGGTCCGCGTAAGTGAACAGGAAACCCCGATTTGAGATAACGTAGCGCCCGAATTGCGACTCGCTCGATAGCAGGTGTGACGACAAACTGCCCTGGACGAAGACGAAGAACGGCTCTTTTATGATTAACCTTGGTAGTAGTCATAATTTAAAGATGGTAAAAAAGTTTATGTTTGTGCGGATATTATTGCCAAACTTGGGTTTGTATATGAAGCACGAAGCCTAGTTTAATAAGAGTATCAACGTTAATGCTAGACAGATTTTCTATGTTAACGAATACGGAGTATAAATATAGACAACCGAAACTTCACGCCAAGAGTCATTGTTGTTGAATTTTATTAATCGCCCCCTTGTCTTACCAGTCTTGCAACTGGAATATCAGGGGGTTTTATTATGTAGCCCCATTGTCCAACAAATGGACTACAGGTAATGAGAGTATTTATTAACCAAAGATACTCACAAACAAATCCTGACGGAATTTCAGGAGAGATTCCTTCTGTTCCTTAGCTTGAGCAGTTCTTGCGTCGGCTGTTGCTGATAAAAACTGCTGACTTGTTTCTTGAAGTTCTTTGTGGAATGCTAACAGTTCTTGAGCTTGTTTTTCAGCTTGAGCAATTCTTGCTTGGGCTGTTGCTGATAAAAACTGCTGACTTGTTTCCCGAACTTCTTGATAAAATGCTAACAGTTCTTGCGCTTGTTTTTCAGCTTGAGCAATTCTGGCTTGGGCTGTTTCTGATAAAAACTGCTGACTTGTTTCTTGAAGTTCTTTGTGGAATGCTAACAGTTCTTGCGCTTGTTTTTCAGCTTGAGCAATTCTTGCTTGGGCTGTTTCTGATAAAAACTGCTGACTTGTTTCCTGAAGATCCTTGTAGAATGCTTGCAGTTCTTGAGCTTGTTTTTCAGCTTGCTCTTGTCTTTTCGCTGTCGTGACGGACAAGAATTCTCTGGTCTCAAGAGATAGTTCAGCCACTTTCTCTGCTATTGACTGATGTTCTTGCCGGATTTTTGCCATTAAAGAAATCATGAAGTTCTCCAAAAAATAGTAAATTAGCCCAGACCTAACAGAAATTGCTTCTCCAGGTACTACATTATAAGGATTCGTACTTTTTTGTAATATCCTTTGAGAAGCGTTGATTTCCAAATATCTAGATAATTAAAAAAAGCAGAACCAATATCAGGATTAATTAATCCTGATATTATGGAGCTTAATTAAATTAAGCAGGTACTGCTGCTGATTGGGTTAAACCAACTGCTTCAGCATACTTCAAGTAGGTTTCAACGGAAGCGATAACGATCCGAGCTTCAATTGCTAGTAATTCGATACCAACTAAGGAAACACGAACCCAAGCGTCAATTACGATACCTTTGTCGAGGATTCTATCAATAACTTCTGCCAAGCTGGAGGAAGAATTGGTTTTTTCAACTGCCATTTTTTTAATTCCTTGTTATTTGTGGTTATGGAATGTTTAGAATGAGGAGAATAACTATAAATATGAGTCATGGTTATTCTCTGACTTGGGAACTTGCTTAATTAAGCAGGTACTGCTGCTGATTGGGTCAAACCAACTGCTTCAGCATACTTCAAGTAGGTTTCAACGGAAGCGATAACGATCCGAGCTTCAATTGC